>JBOGEU010000216.1:0-3361 GCA_050741995.1 Acidimicrobiia bacterium
ATCAACCGCATTGCCCACGCCAGGGTCACCGTGGGCTGCAACCCTCCGGCCAACGACCGCTTCTGCCCCGATCGGGAGATGTCCCGGGGGGAGATGGCGGCCATGCTGGCCCGGGCCTTCGACTACCCCACCTCGGTCGACGACCCCTTCGTCGACGACGACGGCCACCTCTTCGAGGACGCCATCGGCCGCATCGCCCACGCCGGGGTCACCGTCGGCTGCAACCCACCGGTCAACGATCGCTTCTGCCCCGACCAGCCGATCGCCCGGGATCAGATGGCCACGTTCCTCACCCGGGCCCTGGGTCTCACCGCCACCCGGCCTCCGCCCCGACCCCACCCGGTGGTCAACGTGGTTTCGCGGGAAGACTGGGGCGCCCGGGCGCCGCAAACGGAGCGGATGGTGCCCCACCTCATCACCCGACTCACCGTTCACCATGCGGGCACCCAGAGCGGCACCACCGGGCCCGCCCAATTCCGGGGCTGGCAGAACTGGCACATGAGCGGCCAGGGCTGGCCCGATATCGCCTATCACCTGCTGATCGGGATCGATGGGACGGTGTACGAAGGCAGGGATCCGGCGTATCGAGGCGACACCGGGACCACTTATGACACCACAGGACATTTCCTGGTCGTCGTCGAAGGCAACTTCGAGGTCGAGAAGCCGACCGCGGCCCAGCTCGAGTCGCTGGAGGCGGTGTTGGCATGGGCCGCGGAGCACTACGGGGTGGCGCCGAGCACTATCAGCGGGCACGGCGACCATGCCGCTACCGCCTGCCCGGGACGTGATCTCGAGGACCGGATCCACTCCGGAGAGTTGGAGGATGCGGTCCAGGACATGATCGATACCGGCGGCGTCGAGCTCGTCTGGCCCTGAGGACCGCTCCCCGTCAAATCAGATCGGCGAGACGGCCGGCGACTATGGGGAGCATGGAGGCGGCGATCCGGGGCTGGGCTTCGATAAGGTTGGCGAACTCTTCACGGGACAGGGCGACACAAGTCACTTCGCTGAGGGCGTGGACCCGGGCCGAACGATCCCGATCGGTGATAAGCGAGAGCTCCCCGAAGAACTCTCCGGGTCCCAACTCGACACGCCGGCCATCGGGTAACTCGACCGCGACCCGGCCCGACTCCAGGATGAACATCCCCAGACCGGGAAAGCCACGCTCGACAAGCACGTGGCCGGCAGGCGCGGTGAACTCGGTGGCCATGTCCGCCACCAGACCGAGCGCCGCGTCATCGAGTCCCGCGAAGAGGGGGATGGCACGAAGGTGTTCTATCGACGGTTGGAGAATGGGACAACCCTAATTCGACCTCGACGGTTCGATCGAGCTCTCCGATGACTCAATCGAGCGAGGCCTCGTAGAGCTCCCATTGGCCGGGGACACCGCGCAGGCTGACCGAGCCGAGTGGTGCGAAGGCCAGATCGGCGCCGGTGGCCAGGTCACGGACGGTGCGGGTCACGACAACCTGGTTGGGACCGGCCTGCGTCAGGGTTCGAGCGGCGATGTGGACGCCGATCCCTCCCACGTCATCGACGCGGCGCTCCACCTCGCCGGTGTGCACTGCGGCCCTCACCTCGAGACCCATGCGGGCCAAGGCGGCTCGGAGGCCGAAGGCACATCGCAGCGCCCGGGTCGGGGCATCGAAGGTGGCCAGGATCCCGTCGCCGGTGCTCTTGATGAATTGGCCGATCCAGCGGCCGACCTCCGCGCGCGCCACTTCGTCGTGGCGATCGATGAGCTGTTTCCAAGCCCGGTCCCCGAGCGCTGCGGCCCTCCCGGTGGAATCGACCAGGTCGGTGAACAGGACCGTGGCCAGGATCCGATCCACGTCCTGGGCGGCGCGCAGGGAGTCGACCTGCTCCTGGGTCCAGGAGAACGCCTCCACATACGGGCTGGTGGGAGCCTCCGACTCGGGTTGGTAGGTGTGGAGCACCACGCCTGAGCTGAACGTCCTGGTTTCGACCAGATGGAGGTGGTGGGTGTCGATGCCGTCCCGGAACAGATGCTTTCCGCTGCCCAGGATCACGGGGTAGAAGAGGAGCCGGTATTCATCGACAAGGTCGTGAACGAGGAGGGTGTCGACCAGGTCGGCGCTGCCGTACACGAGTAGGTCGCCTCCCGGTCGTTCCTTCAGTTCGCGAACCTTTGCCACCACGTCGCCCGAGATGATTGTCGTGTTGTTCCAGTCGGCCCGGGTCAGGCTGTTGGACACGACGTACTTGGGGATCTCGTTCACTCGTTTCGTCAACTCATCGGCGCCTGAGGCGTCCGGCCAGAATGCGGCCCAGATCTGATATGTCTTGCGGCCGAGGAGGAATGCGTCAGCGCTGAAGACGAGGTGGAGGTTGTACGACTCGTCGTCGTCATCCTGGACCCGCAACGCCCAAGCGTTCTTGCCATCCCGATGCTCGTCGAAACCAGGCCCCTCCATGACCCCATCAACCGTGACGAATGCAGTGACGATCAGCTTCATCCGGTCTCATTCTGCACTTCCGTGGTGGTTGAGCTAAGGCCGACGCACTGGTCTATCCGTGGTCCCGGATCCAGACGGCTACCCACGCCAGCTGCAAGCTCGAGAAGGTGGCAACTGCAGCTCGTCAACGTTCCTCGAACCGGATAGCTCGAAGCACTGACCCAGACCGGATTCTCGGGCCACATCGCACACGTGTAGCGTCCTCCCCGCTCGCATGGGGGAGTGACTTATGAATCGTCACGCTGTGACCGTTGTAACCCTGGCCTTCGCCTTGGTCGTCACCGCCTGTGGTGACGGGGGTGGGGAAGGGGATGTCCTCGGCTTGGGAGATCGGAATCTCGACCGATGCTCCCTGTTGACCGCGGCAGAAGCCGAGCAATGGCTCGGTGCCCCCGTGTCCGAGCCGGCACCGGCTGAGGGAATCGATGGTGAGCCCGACCCGGTCACCTGTAGCTATGTGAACGAGGAAGCCGTCACGAGCATCCTCATTCAGGTCTACGACGGTGACGTGTTCTTCGCCGAAGAGGGGAGCGCCTCTCGCACCGGCGAAACCATCGAAGGTCTCGGCGAGGACGCATGGATGGGCGACGGGAGCGTCAGTTTCCTCCAGAACCAGTGGTCGGCAAGTGTGGCTCGTATCGCGGGGCAGATTCCCGATGAGGATCTCCTCGAGATCGCCGAGCTCATGTCATCCCGTCTTCCCTGAAGCTCGACCCTCGAGGAGGTCTTTCGAGGCCCTGCCGGTCCAGATAATCGCAGGTGGCAACGGTTGGGTGTTCTATTCCCGGAGACTCCTTGTACCGGATGCTCGCCGGTCGATGAGTGTTCCCATACCTATCGCCACGGTTGAGGCATGCCTACCGAACGGGTTGTGCTGTCCCACC
>JBOGEU010000217.1:0-1541 GCA_050741995.1 Acidimicrobiia bacterium
GGCTGACCCGGTCCGCGACCACAACGCGGATCAGCGTGAGCCAGGTGCGAGCGTCGCGGCCGCTCCGCCCAGACCCTGAGCGGAAGCGGCGGGTATCGCTCCGACATCGCGGTCTGCGGCCCCCGAGGCGACGGACAAGCCCGAGCGACGGCCGCTGCCCGGTGCACTGGACCGGGACATTGGGCTGTGTCCCGTCGGCCCATCCTGACCTGCGCATCCGATCTGGCACGTGACGAGGTCAGGCGGGTAGCGACTTGGGCTAACGTTCGGTGCCGAGCATTGCCTGTCCCGTGATCTCGCTGATGCCCTTGCGGTTGCTCCGTCGTGTAGCGGCCTGACCGGATACCACCGGCCAACGCGGGCGTTGTGACTTCTGGGCGTGTCACCAGTGGTGTCCCGCAGCGCCCAGACGCATACAACTCGGTGCGGAGGGTAACTAGCTGCGTGCCGGCAGCGTGGGCTGCCGAACAACCTTGGAGACGCGACCAATGCTTGGTTTCATCCTCTACCTGATCCTGGTCGGAATTGTGGCGGGCTACCTCGCCCGCCTGCTCGTCCCGGGCAGCGATCCCATGTCGTTCGTCCAGACGGTCCTCCTCGGCATCGTCGGTTCGTTCATCGGTGGCTTTCTCGGATACCTCATCTTTAACGAGGACTTCGACGATGGCGCGTTCCAGCCCGCGGGGTTCTTCGGCTCCATCATCGGTGCCGTGATCGCCCTGCTGATCTACCGGGCCGTCACCACCCGGAGCGGCACAGCACGACGCGTCCCCGGTGACTCTGGGACATTCTGAACCCCCAGACTCGTACAGACGGCGAGAAGGGTGGCCGAAGGGTGACCGGGGACTCCCCGGGTGCAACCGGATTGGTGATGGCGCTCGACAAGCTCGCCACCCACGTCGAAACACACGGCGACCGATGCGCAGCCATATGAACTCGGTGACAGGGATCCCACGTGGAGCCCCGTTGCGTTAAGTGTGACCCGCGTTCGCGTCGCGCTAGGCGCCAGCGCCGTACCGGTACGGCGGGTGTGGCGATCACGGTAGGGGACGCCGAGGCGTCACCATCAGCGGACGGTCTCCTGGCTCGCATCCCAGCGCTCCAGGGGACCGTTCGTCTCGCTGGTGCCGGTTCGGTGCCGGCCAGGAGGTATCGCCGCCGTACCGCTATTGCATGATCTGGCGATGTGTCGAGGCATCGGCTAGCTCCCGTCGTCACGCCTCGTTCGTGTTAGAGATGCGAATCACAGGGGAGATAGGGCCCGTGAGCACGACGGCTCCCCGCCATGAGATGCCTGTCCGCCAAGCGGCGGCCATCTGGACTCTGGTGGTCCTGATCGGGTTGACCGGCGGCGAGCTTATGCGCCAGCAGACACTCGACGACCCAACCCTCGCCGCGACGAGCAGTCCCACCGAGCCAACGACGGCGGCCACGCCAGCGCCATATTCCAACGTAGTGGAACCGATCGTCACATATGCCACCACGACTACGGCGCCACCGCCGACGACCACGACGGTCGAGTGTCACGCCAGCTCCTGTCC
>JBOGEU010000218.1:0-3555 GCA_050741995.1 Acidimicrobiia bacterium
CGGGCCTGGTCCTGGGAGAACCGCTTACCTGAGGTACATGGCGCCATATATGGCGCTGGACCGCCAAGGAAAGGGGAGCATTGGACGCGGTTGGTCCTGGCGCGTCGTTCTCTGTCGCCGTAGCGCCATATTTGGCGCTACGTACCTCAGGTACGGGCACCTCCCCGACTGACCTGGGGCCCTACTCCTCCTCGTGGTCGCCCGGGTCGGGGAGGAATTCGAAGGAGATGGCGCCGATGCGGACCTCATCCCCTTCTACCGCCCCCGCTTCGCGCAACGCCTGATCGACCCCGAGCCGCGCCAGGCGCCATGACGCCATGTCGGCGGCTTCGGCCATCGTCAAGTCGGCGAAGGCGACTGCACGCTCGGCGGCGACCCCTTCCACCCGCCACGCCCCTTCCTCCAGACGCACGGTGAATGTCGGGCCCAGGGGGCGATGGAGGACGAAGCCCTTTCGCTCCGGCGCCAGTCTCTCGGCCTCTTCCACCAGATCGGCGATGGCGTGGAGGGCCTCTCGCACTCCTGCTCCGGTGACCGCAGAGACTGGCAGGGCACCCACTGAGGAGGCCGTCACCTCGGAATCGCCCAGGTCGGACTTGTTGAGAAGCACCAGGCGCGGCCGCGCCGCCAAGTCAGGTGAGTAGTCGGCTATCTCCCTGGTCAGGATCAGCAGCTGATCCTCCGGTGACTTCTCCTGCAACTCCGACGGGTCGAGCAGGATGACCAGGACCCTGGCCCGCTCCACATGGCGAAGGAACTCGTGTCCGAGCCCCTTGCCCGCTGCAGCGCCTTCGATGAGCCCCGGGATGTCGGCGAGCACGAACTCCCGGCCGTCGAAGGCGACCACACCCAGGTTCGGCTCGAGAGTGGTGAACGGATAGTCGGCGATCTTCGGCTTGGCCGCCGAGACCTTGGAGATGAAGGTGGACTTTCCGGCGTTGGGAAAGCCGATGAGTGCAGCATCGGCCAAAAGCTTCATCTCGAGGGTGAACCACTCCGACCTCCCGTACTCGCCTTGCTCGGCGACTCCGGGCGCCCGATTGGACGGATTGACGAATGCTGCGTTGCCGCGACCGCCACGGCCCCCTTTCACCGCCTCGATGATCTGACCATCCTCGACGAGATCGGCGATCATCGTCCCCTGATCGTCGTAGACGACCGTTCCCAGCGGGACCGACAGGGCGAGATCGTCGCCGGACTTGCCGTGGCGGAGATCGCCCTGGCCGTGGGTCCCGTTGCCGGCCGCGTGGTGTGGATTTCGTTGGTAGCGGAGCAAGGTGGCCACCGATCGGTCTGCTCTCAGGTAGACGGAGCCGCCAGGGCCACCGTTGCCCCCGGCCGGCTTCCCTTTGGGCTTGCCCCTCGCTCTCACAAACGAGACAACCCCCGCACCGCCGTTGCCGGCACGGAGGTTGACACGGACCCGGTCGACGAACACGACCGGACGCTAGATCACTCGGGAAGCACGTTCACGAGGCGCCGGTTGGCTCGACTCCCGTACTTCACCGTGCCGGGCGCCGTTGCGAACAAGGTGTCATCGCTGCCCTTGCCGACATTCTCGCCCGGGTGAATCCTGGTGCCACGCTGGCGGACCAGGATGGCTCCTGCGTTCACGAACTCCCCGTCGAACACCTTGGGCCCGAGCCGCTTGGCGGTCGAGTCGCGGCCGTTCTTCGAGGAACCGCCTGCTTTGGTCTTTGACATCTCACTCCTCCTCTGACGAATCGGCCTTGGCCGCAGACTTGGCCGCAGCCGGCTTGGCCGCAGACTTCGCCGCAGCCGGCTCGGCGGCAGACTTGGCGGCGGGGGTCTTGGCAGCGGCCGGCTTCTCGGCCGAGGCAGTCTTGGCCGCAGCCGGCTTGGCCGCAGACTTGGCGGCGGGGGTCTTGGCAGCAGCCGGCTTCTCGGACGCCGGCTTGGAGGCCGTGCTCTTGGCGGCAGCCTTGGCCTTGGTCGCCCCCGGCAGCTCGATCCCGGTGATCTCGATCCGGGTGTACTTCTGACGGTGACCCTGGCGAGAACGATTACCGGTCTTGTTCTTGTACTTGAAGATGTCGATCTTCTGCCCCTGTGACTCGCCGAGGATCTTGGCGGTCACCGATGCCTTGGCGAGCACATCGCGATCAGACACCGCGTTGCCCTTGTCGTCAACGACGAGGAGCGGGGCAAAAGTGAGCTTCTCCGAGTCGCCTTTCACGCGCTCGATCTCGATCACATCACCCGACTGCACCTTGGCTTGCTTGCCGCCGGCGCGAATGATGGCGTACATGGGTAAACCTCTGGAAAGGGGAATCGCCGACAATCCTACAGGTCAGGCAAATCTACCGCCACCCGAGCCCGATTGGTAGAAGGTAGGTGTAGAACGCAAAAACGTATCTACTCGAAATCGCCTACCGCAGCGTCGATCACCAGGCCGTCCGAGGCTATGGCGTGATCATGAACGATGATCCCGCGGCCGCCACACTCCTCGCACTTGGAGGAGAACTGCTCCAGGAGCCCTGCAGAGACGTTCTTACGCGTCATCTCGACCAATCCGAGATGAGACACCTCGAAGACCTGGGTCCTGGTCTTGTCCTTGGCCAAGGTCTCCTTCAGTCGGCGGAGGACCGCCTGCTGGTTGTCGATGGTCTCCATGTCGATGAAGTCGATGACGATGATGCCGCCGATATCGCGGAGGCGTAATTGGCGACCGATCTCCTCTGCGGCCTCGAGGTTGTTCTGGAGAACTGTTTCCTCGAGGTTCGATGACCCCACGAACTTCCCGGTGTTCACATCGATGACGGTCAGGGCCTCGGTGCGATCCATGACCAGATGCCCACCCGATGGCAGATACACCTTGCGGTCCAGCGCCTTCTTCAGTTGGTCGTCGACGTGATACCGCTCGAACAACGGCACCTGATCCTGATAGTGGGCAACCTTGGACACGAGATCGGGCGCAGTGCCACGCAGGTAGTCGATCACGGTCTCGTACGCCTTGGCATCGTCGATCAGGAGCTTGCGAAAGTCCGCGGTGAAATGCTCCCGGATCACCTTGATCAGCAGCTCGGGCTCCTCGTGGACCTTCCGCGGAGCCCCCCCGGTCTTGGCTTCCTCCTGGATCTGGTCCCATACCTTGCGCAGCCGGGAGATGTCGGCGGCCAGCTCCTCGGCGCTGGCATGCAGGGCCGCGGTCCGCACGATGACGCCGTAGCCGTCGGGACGCACCTTGTTGATAACGTCACGCAATCGGGAGCGGTCTTCATCCGGGAGCCGCCTGCTGATTCCGACGCTGTCCGACTCCGGGACCAGCACCAGGTAACGGCCCGGCAGGGAGGGCATCCCTGTGAGTCGGGCGCCCTTGGCTCCCATGGCATCCTTGGTCACCTGGACCAGGACCTCGTCACCATCCTTGAGGACGGTTTCGATGCGACGGTTCGACCGTCCATTGCCCCGTCCGTCAGATGCCACATCCGATGCGTACAACACCCCGTTCTTGGGCGCACCGAAGTCGAGGAAAGCCGCCTCCATGCCGGGCAGCACGTTGCGCACCTTGGCGAGGTAGATGTTCCCGGCGAC
>JBOGEU010000219.1:0-3620 GCA_050741995.1 Acidimicrobiia bacterium
GGGCGATGCCGGCCCAGAGATCGGCGAGCCTCGCCACTCCCTCCGGGCCTGGCCGATCAGCGATCACCGATCCGTTGAAGGCCCCTATCGACGTCCCCAGCACCAGGTCGGGGAGAAGCCCCTCCTCGTCGAGGGCACGCAGCATCCCCACCTCCACCGCCCCCCATCGGCCACCCCCACCGAGGACGAATGCCGTGGTCATGGCGGCTCACGGAGGGTGGAACGCGGAATGTGGGACGTGTTACGCCTCTTCCTCTATGTACCACTCGGTGAAGTCGGTGCATAGGCCGTCGGCGTCGAATCGGATCACGAACAGGTTGCGATGACTGAGAGGCGGGTCGAGATAACGGGTGGCGCCGGTGATGACCGCCAGGTCATCGGTCTCGACCAGGGGAAGCCATTCGAACTCCCAGTTGTCGGGGTCGTCGTCGATCTCCTGCCACCAGGCGACGATCTCCCCGAGACCGTGCTTCTCACCGTCGGCGGTCTGCGGGTCGTACACCGCGTCCGGCGTGAACAACGCCGCTATGTCATCGGAGTCGTTGGTGGTCCAGGCCTCGACGAAGGCCTCCATCCAGTCGTCGAGTCTCTCGCTCATCTCACATCGAGACTCACAACCAGCGGGTCCTCGGAGGTGACCTCGAAGCCGAGTCCTTGGAACAATTCGAGGGAGCCGTGAAAGGCGGCCCTCTCATCCTGGGGCTCACGGACCGGATATGCCTCCAAGCGTGTGGCGCCTGTCCCCGGGGAGGCGGCGATGGCACCCTCGAGGAGCCGGGTGGCGATGCCGTGCCCTCGGTATGGAGGGGCGATGGCGAAACAGACCACCGATACCACGCCTTCGTCCTGACCATCGGCGAATCCGGGGAGCTCCGACCGAGCGGTCGCATTGCACCAACCGACCATCCTCCCCCCGACATAGGCCAGCATGCCGGTTGTCTTCCCCTCCCGGATCCTGGCCATCTGCTCCCTTCGATTCTCCTGCCAAGGCTCCTCGCCCCAGTTCTCATTGCCCCGCCCACCCCGGGGGAAGAACATGCAGTAGCAGGCTCCCCAAGCCGGGTTGTCGGGGAAGGCGTCGGTGTCGAAGAACCCGATCACGTCTGGCGCCGAGTCGGGGGTGACGGGTCGGATCTCGACGTCCCCGAACTCCTCGATACGGTCGACAGGCCCGGTCGAGCGGTCCTCCGACTCGAGATAGTTTCGGACGTTGGAGACGGACAGGCCGAGCTCGGGGTGCTCCCGATCGAAATGGTCTTTGGTGGGACCGATCAGGGAGTCGGTGTCCTCGGCGCTGAGCACGGCCTGGCAATGGCAGGTCATCGACCTGGTCATGACGACGTCAACGTACCCGTATCGGCCACCGCCGCGTACCAATCGAAGCTGCGCTTCGGGATCCGCTCCAGGGTCTCGGGATCGACCCAGACCAACCCGAATCGTTGTGAGAGACCGTCCAGCCACTCCAGGTTGTCCATGAAGCTCCAAACGAAGTACCCCTCGACGGGGACACCAGACTCCCGGGCCCGGGCGAGAGCTGTGATATGGGAGCGCAGATAGTCGATTCGCCTCGAGTCGTCGATCACGCCCTGTTCGTCCGGCCCGTCGGAGTAGCTGGCCCCGTTCTCGGTGACCAGGATCCTGGCCGGGTCATAGGTGGCGTTGAGCTTCACCAGGTACTCGGCCAGGCCATCGGGGTCGATCTTCCATCCGGTCTCGGTGTAGCCGGGAGGTGGGTCACGGCTCGGCTCGACCTCCGTCTCGTCGGACTCGCCGTCACCGGCTCCGATCGTCACCGTCGTGTAGTAGTTGAGACCGAGAAAGTCGATGGGTGCGGCAATGGTCTCCATGTGGCCATCGACGAACACGTCATCGGAGATGAGCCCCCGATCTCGATATGACTTCATCATGTCCTCGGGATACCCCATGCCGAACACCGGGTCGAAGAACCAACGATTGCGGAACCCGTCGAAGTGCCGAGCCGCGGCCACGTCTTCCTCGGATGACGAGGCCGGCTCGGCCGGCCGGCAGTCGATGGCGATACCCACCGAGGCCTTGCCGGCCCGGCTCCGTATCTCGTCGACCGCCCGGCCGTGGGACAACAGCACATGATGGCCGACGGTCAGCGCGGTCTGCGGGTCTTCGACCCCGGGGGCGAAGACACCGTCCCGATGGCCGAGGATCGCAGTGACCCAGGGCTCGTTGTGGGTGATCCAGTGTGCGACAACATCACCGAGCGCCTCGGCCATCACCCCCGCATACCGGGCAAAGGCATCGACCGTCGCCGATGACGCCCATCCTCCCGAGTCTTGGAGGGCCTGAGGCAGGTCCCAGTGATAGAGGGTCAGGTAAGGGGTGATGCCCCGCTCCAGCATTCCGTCCACCAGTCTGCGGTAGAAGTCGAGCCCGGCTTGGCTCACCTTCCCCTCCCCGTCGGGCAGGACCCGGGACCAGGCAATCGAAAACCGGTAGGACAGGCCCCGATCGGCGAGCAGGTCGAGATCCTGGGGCCATCGGTGATAGTGATCGATCGCCACGTCGCCGGAGTCGCGCAGTCTCCCCTGGTCGGAGAAGCGGTCCCAGATCGAGTCGCCCTTGCCGCCCTGGTGACGGCCACCTTCGATCTGATATGCGGAGGTGGCCACACCCCAGGCAAAGCCCTCGGGAAAGCGCGCGACAGTCAGCGGGTTGGAACCCCTCGAAATTGGCGCGGAGCCGTTCAGACGGTGGCCGCCACCTTCTGCTCGGACCCGACCCTCATCCCACTCTTCGGGTCGAAGAAGTGAAGCTTTGCGCAGTCGACGACGAGGTCGATCTGGTCACCCCTCGCCACCCTGGCGTCAGGGCTGACCCTCGCGATGAAGTTCGTCGTCTCGCCCAGCGAGGAGACGTCCTGGCCGGTGTCGGCGAGCAACTCCTCGATGTCGGGAGTCATCACCGGGGGCCGGTTGACGGTGAAGTGGACGTAGGTCTCCGCCCCCAGCATCTCGGTGACGTCCACCATGGCCCTGATGGTCCGGTCCGGGTCGGGGCCTTTGACCGAGGCCGCCTCCAGTGAATTGGGGCGAATCCCCACCACCAGCTCCTCGTTCATCCGATTCTCTATCCCGGGATGGCTGTCGAGCGACCGCTTGTCGACCAGGATCTGGAAGGCGGGCGTCTTCAGCCAGACCTCATCGCCACGACTCTCGAGCGTCCCGTAGGCGAGGTTCATCGCCGGGCTGCCGATGAAGCCGGCGACGAAGAGGTTGTCCGGATGGTCGAACAATTGGGTCGGGGCCCCTACCTGCTGCAGGTTCCACGGCCTGGCAGCGGATACCGGGCGGAGCACGGCGACGCGGTCGCCGAGGGTCATCGCCTCGACCTGGTCGTGGGTGACATAAACCGTGGTCGTCTCGAGACGACCGTGGAGACGCTCCAACTCGGCGCGCATCTGAACCCTCAGCTTGGCGTCGAGGTTGGACAGTGGCTCGTCCATCAGGAACGCGGCCGGCTCACGGACGATCGCACGGCCCATGGCCACCCGCTGTCTCTGACCACCGGACAGTGCCTTCGGCTTTCTCTGCAGGTAGTCCCGGATCTCGAGGATGTCGGCCGCCTCGTGGACCCGGCGCTGGATCTCG
>JBOGEU010000220.1:0-1166 GCA_050741995.1 Acidimicrobiia bacterium
GGCCGTCGCCGGTGGACCTTCCGGAGAAATGGGCCGAGGCGGTAGACAATCTGGCGGGGCCGGCCAAACCGTGATTTGGACGTTCAGGGAACACGCAAGCACCTGACGATCCGAATCAGGGAGGGAGACTGCGGTCAGGATCGGCAACCGTCGGGCTGGGTGGTTGCACGTATTCGAAATGGCCCGGGTCGGGGATGAGCCAATCGTGACCCGAAGTGAACCCCCATCGTTTCATCACCTCGACCAGACGTGGGTCCTGGGCCGATTCGAGCCCCTCCGGATTGGAGCCGAGGTTGAGGTCGACGGCGGCACCCCATGCATGACGCGAGATGCCCTTCCCCCCGGCGATGTACCTGGGGTTGAAGCATCCCCCGAATCCATCGGGGTCGACGAGAAACGAGAGGTTGCGTTCCTCGAGCTCTTCCATGGCTCCGCTGAGGGCAGGCAAGAGGTTCCGATGACAGGTGACAGATCCAAGGAGCGGGATCCGGGAGTCGACGATGTTGGCATCGACCCAGTCAGGATGAATCTCGAAGGTGGCATCCCCGTCGATCCGATAGGCGAACTCCCCGAATCGTTCCTTGATCAGAACCTGGGGAAGGACGGCATCGCCATGACGCAGCACCGGTGTCTCCCCGGGTGCCCGGATCCTCACGGCCAGCCCCTCGGGAAGCTCGCGGCGCACTGCTGATTCGATCCCGGTCCGTTGTCCCGTGTAGCGAATCAGGAGATAGCGCTCGACGGCGATGCCGAGTCGAACCGAGTCGCCTGCCGTAACCGCCCCCTCGGCCCCTCCGATTAGGACGTCGGGCACCACTGCCCCAACCTCGAGCATCGAGCCATCTTCCAGAGCGAGGATGTCGCCAGGGCCCGAGCGGCGCAACCTGGCCGATGTGGCGCCGAGGATGACCTCTCCGGCTGAGAGGTTGGTGAAGGCCACCGACTCCTGTTTGGGCACGAACGGGAGATATGTGTCCGGGTCGAGTGCGACGAGCTCCAGCGGGATCACGTATCCGTCCCGTGGGCCGCTATTCGGGTCACCCGAGGCTTGGGCCGCATCCAGGAGGTGGACCAGGTCTCCCTGGATCGTGGTCACGGCCGACACGCCCTTCAGCGATGCCACCCGGGCGGCGAGACCGGAGGGAAGCCCAGCCGGTGTCCACACG
>JBOGEU010000221.1:0-2328 GCA_050741995.1 Acidimicrobiia bacterium
GGCGAGCCGGTCACCGCTTTTGGCTCCGAGGGCCTGGATCTGAGCCTGCCCGTGGCCCGGGACTCCTTCCTCGACCACCTGAACTCGGTCATCGTCACCAACCCGGTTCAGGGAGACGACGGCCTGCCGCTGGTGGTCTCTGGTGCGGCCAACGTCTTCGAGGCCACGGTGAGCCTCGAAGCGCTGGACGCCGAGGGCAATGTGGTCCACGAGGCCTTCGCCACCACGAGTTGTGGCACCGGGTGCTGGGGTGGTTACTCGTTCGAGATCCAGTACGAGTTCACCGGCGACGAGACGGTTCGTGTCTTCTGGCACTCCGCGAAAGACGGCTCCCCCTCCGACGTGGTCACCATCCCCGTCCTCTGGAACGACGACGACGGGTGGCCCCTGGTCGAGGGATGATCCAGGGGATTGGGGAGATTAGGTCGTACGACCCTTCAGCTCGGCTGGTTTGGTGCCGATTGAGTACGGGTAAGTCGTTAGCTCACGCTAGGGACTTCTTCCTCCTCCAGTGTGAGAGGGGCCATCTTCGGATGGCCCCTCTTCATGCTCAGGCGAGACAGGTCACCTTGGGCAGACCCTCGGCCACCAGTTGCCAAGAGCCGCCTTCGTCTCCGGACCGCCAGACCTTGTCGCCCAGCCCGGCATATGCCGCATCGCCGAGAACCGTCAGGCAATGTGTGTCGAGGTTCTCCCCGAACCACTCAGGAAGCCCGTCGGTGCAAGGCTGAAACCCACCGCGGTCGAGGTCGGCCCGATAGATGCGAGCCCGGGATGTCCTCGGCCCGGTGGAGGCCGAGACCAGGACCGTGTCGCCGATCGCGGCCACGGCGCGGCAGTACGGGGCATGCAGACCTTCATCACGGAAGTCGAAGACCCGGCCGTCGCCCGATCGGGCGAGGCCCCGGGCGCAGGCGGCGAGAACCAGTCCCGGCAGGGTCGGATGGGTGATCACCTGGTGCACGTCGGCGTCCTGATCGATGGTCGGGATCGGGCCCTCATCGTCGTAGCGGATGATCCCTCCGACATGGACATTGACGAAGAGGGTGCCGGATGGGTCTCGTGCCAGCGACCGCACGTCCGGCGGCCCGCCCCAGGGGGTGTACCACCCGTCCCGCCCCGGAGCATCGGCAAAAGCCTGGTCCTCGGTGAGCTCACCGTCGTCGAGACGGAACAACTTGGCCTCGGTGGCGCCGATCCAGACGACGTCGGAGCCGATCTCGATGCAATTGAGGGCGCTCCCACCGGGGGCAGCGGCGACGATGCCTTCGTTCTTGTGGACCTGGGCCTTGCCGTCGAGTGCCCACCATCCTTCACCGTCCCGGGCGACATGATTGATCCGGGTTCCTGCGATGAGCGGAGTGGCCGGATCGTCGAGGGAGAAGGCTCCGGCCGCGGTGCCGACGATGAGACTCACCCGAAAACCATACGTTGGGAGGCCGGCTATTCGGTGACGACCGAGACGATCTCGGCCACGGGGTAGAGCAGGGACGTGGTGGTTTCAGGGACGTCGAGAAACTCCCAATCGCCCCCGGTCACCCGCCAGCGCGCCGTCCAGTCGTATGAGATGGCGAGGTCGTAGCCGGCTTGGTCCTTGACCTCGTAGATGTGCCTGGCGAGACCGTCCGGATAACCGGCCAGGGCATCCTCGTCGGCTGGAAAGTTGTCGGTGATGGCGTCGCCCCAGTCGACGACGATCCCGCTGACCTCGATGTATATGTCGAGCGTCACCCCGGTGACACTGGTCAGCTGTGTCTGGTGGACGTCGGGAACCTCGACGCCGACGAAGGTGTCCAGACCGGTGACTCCGTCGCCGGGCACCGGGTTGACCTCGGGTGTGGGTGGGGGATGGATGTACTCGGTCACGTACTGCCATGCCTCGGTCGAGGGGTCGACGAGCGGGTTGGGCTCGGATGTGCAGCGGGGGATGCGCTCGGTGGCGAGGGCTACCCCACCCGGCCCCGGATCCGGGTCGAAGCCGAGAATGGCGTCACCGTTCACGAAGAGGGCGAGGTACACCCATCTGGTGACCGCGGAGGTGAGGTACCAGCACTCCCCGGTGAGATCGGTGCCGGCATTGGGGTAGAGGCGGGAGGGCACCGAAGTGTCGGAGGCATAATCGACGACATCGCCCCCCGCGATCCGACAGCGGGTGACCTGAGTGTTGTCTCCGAATACAGGGTCGAAGATGATCGTCACCCAACATGAGCCGAATTCCTCACCGTCGGCTGGCAACGGGAGCAGGAGGACTGCTAGAACAGCGGTTCCAATTGCGCGTCGCAATCTGCCTCCCAAAGATCCTCACGGAACTGCCACACCGACGCCCAC
>JBOGEU010000222.1:0-2387 GCA_050741995.1 Acidimicrobiia bacterium
CGCTTCGAATCGAAGACGGTGGCCCACGGGTTGGGACGCCCCATCGCGAGGTCGACCATGATCCGGGCGGCGCTGGTTCCGTTGGTCATCCCCCATTTGGCGAATCCGGTCGCCACGTACACCCTCCCGGAGGAGCCGAGACGGCCGATGTACGGCAATCCGTCGACGCTTCGGTAGTCCTGTGCCGACCACCTGAATTCGACGTTTTGGTTGTCGAGCCGCTCCCTCGCCCAGGTCTCCAAGGCGCGGAATCGACGAGTCGTGTCCGGATCATCGCCGACCGGATGGCTCTCGCCACCGACGATCGTGTGCCCGACCCCGGCGCGCACCGATCGAATCGGCTCATCCACGCTGATGTACATCCCCTTCAACGGCGGTTCGCCCGACTTGACGGCGATGGCATAGGACCGAGAAACCGTCATGCGTGCGAAGTAGGCGCCGGTGTTGACGAATGGGATGTGCGAGGCAACCACGATCACATCTGCGGTGATGGTCCCCCGATCGGTGGTGACGACAGCGGCCTCGCGATCGATGTCCAGAGCTCTCGTGTTCTCGAACAGGGCCGCCCCGTCTCGAACCAGACCGCGAATCAGACCCAGGCAGTACCGCCGGGGATGGAACCGGGCCTGATTGTCGAGACGAACCGCACCCTGAATCTCGTAGGGGAGATCAGACTCGGTGGTGAATTCGACGTCGAGCCCGGCCTGGCGCGCCGCATCGACCTCGGACTCGATGAGGGCAACGCTCTCGCTCGACTCGGTGTAGGTGTAGGCGGGCTCCTCCCGCAGCTCACAGTCGATGGCATCGTCTGCGATCCGGCGCCGGACGGTGTCGATGGCCGCCAGGTTGGCCTCGGCGTAGACCCGGGCCGCGTCCTGGCCCCAATCGGCGGACAGCTCGGAGTAGATCGTGGACTGAAGAGCCGTCAACTTGGCGGTGGTGAACGCGGTGACGCCCGAGCAGAGACGCCCGGCGTCGATGACGCAGACCGTGAGACCCTCGTCGGCCAGCATTCGCGCCGCGGTGAGCCCGGTGATCCCGGAGCCGATCACCAGTGCCGGGACGGTGATGTCACCAGGAAGGGAGGGGAACTCGGGCGAATCCGACGTGGCCAGCCACAACGAGGGATTCCTGCGATCAGGAGCGGATTGGCCGCCGGTCACCGGCTTGCTCATCGCGCCCGGCTTTACCCGCCGCGCGAGACGCCGAAACTGGGGTGGGCCACGGGCCACTACGGCGCCGGCGAGACCTCCGGCTGGAGCAGATCGACGAGCCCGCTCAACTCGAGCAGCTTCATCAGTCGGGGAGCGACGATCAGCCGCATGCTCATTCCGTCTACTTCGAGACGGTTGTGGGTGGTGACCAGGAGGCCGATGCCGACCGAGTCCACGAATCCCACGTTGGTCAGGTCGATCACCAGTCGGCTCATCCCGCGATTTCTCAGTTCCTGGATCGAATCCCTCAGGTCGCCCACATTCGCCAGATCGAGACTTCCCTCCAGGATGATGGTCTCGGTCTGGTCCCCGGTGCTCCTCGTGCTCGATTCCTCCAGGACAGGTGCGGACCTCTGCGTCAGAAATTCCGGCCACGACCGGGGGCCCTCTCCTTGGTCTATCTGCCGGATGAGCTCGTCCAGGACCCACTCTCTGAATGCAACCAGGTCTGCCGGTGTGCCGAGAGTCAACAAGTTCCCTTCCCGGCAGAAGCGGTCGACCTCGGACATCATCGAGGCCATCTCGCGGGCAGCCCCCGATGCCTCGATCGGGAGCCGCATGGCGACATCCACCATTTCGTCGCCATGCTCGATCGCAGCCAGGATTTGGGCCTCGGATTCGTCTCCGACCTCACCGAATCGAGCGTCGAAAGCATCGATGAGATCAAGAAGGCGATTGGGCACCGATTGCGCCGGCTCCGAGACCCGCATGATCTCGAACTCTCTCTCGATTGCATCCTGATGCGCCCTCGCCCGCTGCCAGAGCTCTGTTGGCAGCTCGCGAAGTCGCACCTCCACCAAAGAGGCTTGGATCATGCGGAGCCCATCTGGTTGTCGACCTCGAACCAAACCGTCTTTCCCGACTTGGTTGGGTCCACCCCCCATCGGTCGGCCATGGCATCGACGATGTGCAGACCGCGACCCGTCGGCGACTCGGGCCCGTATGACTTCATCACAGGTGGGTCCGTGCTGCGATCGGTGACTTCGACCCGTATCCCGCCAGGTAGCTCGGTGGCACTCACCCGGAACCCGGTTCGGGCATGAAGGATGGCGTTGGTCACGATCTCCGTGGTGACAATGGCCAGCCGTTCGTCACTTGCGCCCTCGGCCCAGTCGAGACCGAGGACGAACCGACGGGCGCGTGGGACCGAGTTCGGGGTCGGCTTCAGGACGA
>JBOGEU010000223.1:0-2136 GCA_050741995.1 Acidimicrobiia bacterium
ACTGGAGAGGAGGACTTCGACCACCCGGTTCGACTTCTCCTCGGTGACACCGGACAGCATCCAGTTCCCGTAGAGCAGGACCGCCATGTAGAGGAGCAGGAGCCCGGCGTATGCCACCGCCCCCCGCGTCTCGTCGCCGGCCTCGGGGCCGGACAGGGTGGTGGTGTGGAGCGGATCCGACGTCATCACCTCGATGACATTGGCCGCCGCCTGTCCCTCCTCGGAGACGATCGCCTCCAGCTCGACCGAGGCCGCTCCTTGCTGGAGCAGGCTCAGCACTTCCGAGTCGCCGAAGCCTCCCACGCTCTCGACGATTACCTCGTCACCGTCGATGAGGATGGCATCGAGCTCACCGAGCTCCATGGCGGCTTCGGCCCCCTCCCGATCCTCGAAGACCCGCAACGCCATCGCCACCGAGGGCTCGGAGTCCGGCCCGTTACCAGCGTTTCCCAGCTGCTCGGCGGCGGCGGCGATCGGCTCGTTGCCCTCGCCGACGCTCCCGATGGCGTATTCGGAGATCCCGCCACCGATGAGCCCGGGGACCACCACCAGACCGGCCACCAACAGGAACGTGACCACGGTGGTGATGAGGAAGGACCTCGACCGCCCATGCTCGCGTATCTCGCGCCTGGCGATCTGCCACACGATGCCCAATGAGCTCATCGCACCGCTTCCCGGAACAGATCGGAGAGTGACGGGGTGGTGTACGTGAAATGACGGAGACGCCCCACCTCCTGTGCCCTGGTGAGAAACCCCCTCACGTCGGCATCGGCGTCGATCACCGCTGTGTGGCTGTGGTCTTCCGAGTGGATTTGGCGGACCCCATCCAGCGAGTCGAAGAGGTCACCCACATCACCGTCGATCGCGAGCTCGAGATGGCGGATCGGGGCGGCATCCTTGAGCTTGCGGACATTTCCCTCGACGACGATGGCCCCGGCATTGATGATGGCGACCTCCTCGCAGATGTCTTCGACGAGATCGAGCTGATGTGAGGAGAACACCACCGCCTTGCCCGCCGCCGCCTGCTCTCTCAAGACGTCGGCCATCGTCTCCGTGGCGATGGGGTCGAGACCGCTGAACGGCTCGTCCAGCACCAGCAAATCGGGGTCGTGCACCAGCGCTGCGGCCAATTGGACCCGTTGTTGGTTGCCATGTGAGAGAACCTCGACCCGGTCCATCCGTCTCTCGGCGAGACCGAACCGCTCGAGCCAGCGATCTGCGGATGCAGCCGCCTGCTTTGCCTCGATGCCGCGGAGACGCCCGAGATAGGCGAGCTGCTCCTGTGCCTTCATTTTGGGATAGAGGCCCCGCTGCTCCGGCATGTACCCGAATCGGCGCTTCAGCTCGGTGGTGATCGGGTTTCCGTCCCATGTCACCCGACCCGAGTCCGGGGTGACCAGACCGAAGATGGTGCGCATCGCGGTGGTCTTCCCGGCCCCGTTGGGGCCGAGAAAACCCAGCATGCGCCCTCGCTCCACCTCGAAGCTGCAGCCATTCAGGGCGGCGATGTCGCCATACGTCTTGCGGAGGTCACCGAGGGCGAGCACGGCCGGAGCATAGGGAGGCATTCCCCATGGGGCGTCAGGGGGTGGTCCCGGTACCATCGTTCGACCATGCAACTGCTGGAGCGCAACGGAGTGCTCGGACGCCTGGACGACCTCCTGGCGTCGGCTCGAGGGGGCAACGGCCGCGCCATTCTGGTGCGGGGGGAGGCCGGGATCGGAAAGACGTCGGTGGTGCGCGCCTTCACCGATGCCCATGGCGAGGATGCTCATGTCCTCTGGGGTGGTTGCGACGACCTCCTCACCGCTCGGCCTTTGGGACCGATCTGGGACATGGCGCTCGATGAGCCTTCGCTCGGTGACGCACTTCGCGGCACCGACCGCTATGAAGCTTTCTCGGCGATCCTCGAGCTCATGTCCAGGGCGCTTCGCCCGACCATCGTGGTGATCGAGGACATCCACTGGGCCGACGAGGCCACCCTCGACTTGGTCAAGTTCCTCGGACGACGGATCGATCGCACCCACGGGCTGTTGGTGCTGACTTATCGCGATGGTGAGGTCCCCGGTGATCTGCCGCTGCGGGCGGCGCTGGGCGATGTTGCCGCCTCGGCGCTGGAACGCATCGCACTCGAGC
>JBOGEU010000224.1:0-1543 GCA_050741995.1 Acidimicrobiia bacterium
TTCGTGGCTTCATACCAGGAGGTCGAACCCCTCACCATCGGTGAGCTCTGGGCCATCCCCATCACCCTTCGCCTGATCGTCATCGAGAACCTGCGCCGGATGGCCGAGTCGATCGTATTGGCCAGGAGGCTTCGTCGACAGGCCGAAGAGATCGCCGACGGGCTCCTCGGAATCGGTGGCGGCCGCCCCGACGAAACCCGGGCCGCCCTTGACCGCTACGGCCCAGCCGAACTGCCCCAGCCCTTTGCTGTCCAGCTGCTTCAGCGTCTTCGCGACCAGGACCCGGAGACGACCCCGGGCCTCAGGTGGCTGCTCGATCGTCTGGCGTCCCAGGGGAAGACACCCGATGAGGTGGTCGACGAAACCCATCGCCGGCAAGCGGCCACCAACGTCACCGTCCGCAACATCGTGACCACCCTCCGTCAGATCAATTTCTTCGACTGGGCCGACTTCGTGGAGGACGTCAGCCTGGTCGATCACGCCCTGGTCGCAGAGAGCTCCTACAGCGAGATGAGCTTCGCCACGCGGGACCGCTACCGGCACGCCATCGAGGAGTTGTCGAAGGGATCCGGCCCCTCCGAGCTCGAGGTCGCCAGGGCCACACTCCGGCTGGCCGGCACCCAGCTTCCCGATCGTCGCCAGCGCGATCCCGGCTTCTTCCTGCTTGGAGAGGGCAGGACCATGCTCGAGGATCAGATCGGTTTCCGTCCCGGTGTCGGGTTGGTCGCTTCTCGATTCGTCAGAAGGCACGCGGCGGCCGTGTACCTGGGCTCGGTAGCCCTGGTGACGGGTTTGGCCCTGGCCTGGCCCCTCCTCACCATCGAGCGCTGGTGGCCGTTGCGGTTCCTCCTCGCCGGCCTGGCCCTGATCCCGGCTTCGGACATAGGGGTGGTCCTGGTCAACCGGGTGATCGCGGCCCTGACCCGCCCCGAGGAGCTGCCTTCTCTGGCGCTGCGTCACGGGCCGACCGCAGAGCTGCGCACGCTGTTGGCGATCCCCGCCATGTTGACGCGACCCGACCAGGTCGAGGAGCTGGTTGACCGGCTCGAAGTGCACTACTTGGCCAACCCGGAAGGCGAGTTGTATTTTGCCCTGGTCAGCGACTGGCGGGACGCCGAAGGCCCCGAGCTGGCCGACGACGCCGAGCTTCTGTCCGCCGCGGCCCACGGCGTGGCGAGGCTCAATAAGAGACACGGGCCGGGACCGGGAGGGGGGGATCGGTTCCTGCTCCTCCATCGCCGGCGGATGTTCAACCCTGGCGAGGACCGGCACATGGGCTGGGAGCGGAAGCGGGGCAAGCTCCACGAGCTCAACCGTCTTCTCCGTGGAGCGGCGGACACGACCTTCATTGGCACCGACGGTGTGACCCCGGAACGGGTTCGTTATGTGATCGCCCTCGACGCCGACTCGCGTCTTCCGCCGGGAGCGGCCACCCGGCTGGTGGCGACGATTGCCCATCCCCTCAACCGCGCCCGGGTCGATGAGCCGCTCGGGCGGGTGGTGGAGGGCTATGGAGTCCTCCAGCCTCGAGTCACCGCCTTCC
>JBOGEU010000225.1:0-11247 GCA_050741995.1 Acidimicrobiia bacterium
CCACCGCACCGGGCAGTGTCTCCAGGTGCCAGAAAAGTGAGCGGCCGTCGATGTCTGCCGTCCATTTCCAGAACGAGGCCATGTCGGGGAAGTGGGTGATCGTGGTCAGCCCATCCCATGCCACCGCTTCCTCGACGGCGAGGTTGGTCCCGAAGTCGCGGTTGTAGAAGTCGACCCAGCCCTTGGTGAAGTTGGCCACGACCCCATCCAAATCAATCCCCAATCTCATTCGCCCACGCTCACCCTCGCGACGGTAAACGCGCCCGACGCCGAAGGGGGAGTCCGAACCTCAGCTTCTGCGTCACGTATATGAAACGAACCGTCTCGAGTTCGTCGACGGTGTGGCGGGGCGCCTGAAGCTGAGACTGGTTGTTTCAGATGTGAAACGTGGAAGCTGAGGTTGGGACGCGGAAGCCGGGGTTGACGAACGGGGTTCGGGGCTCAGCGGTGCTCGGGGTTGGGGAAGTCGAAGTGGTAGCCGGCGTCCCAGGCGGAGCGTTGGTTGCCGTGAGCGGGGATACCGCCGGCGTCCTTGATCATCCGGGCCAGGTGCATCAGGTTCCAGGTCATGAACGTCGTGTTGCGATTGGTGAAGTCGTTCTCCGGCCCGCCCGACCCCGGGTCGAGGTACGACGGCCCCGGGCCCGCCTCGCCGACCCAGCCGGCATCGGCCTGGGGCGGGATCGCATAACCGAGGTGCTGGAGGGAGTAGAGGATGCTCATCGAGCAATGCTTGATCCCGTCCTCGTTCCCGGTGACCAGGCATCCGCCGACCCGGCCGTAGTAGGCATACTGCCCCTCCGGGTTCAGCTGGCTCGAGTTGCCATAGAGACGCTCGATGACCCGGGTGCAGACCGACGACTTCTCACCGAGCCAGATCGGGGTCCCGATGACGAGGATGTCGGCGGCCACCACCCGGTGAAAGATCTGGGGCCAGTCGTCCCGGTCCCAGCCATGCTCGACCATGTCCGGCCACACTCCAGGGGCCATTTCGTAGTCGGTGGCTCGGATCATCTCCACACTCACCTCCTGCCGGCGCATGATCTCGGCGGAGAGGTCCATCAGCCCCTGGGTGTTCGATTGCTCGGGTGCCTTCTTGAGGGTCGTGTTGATGTACAGGGCGGACAGGTCCGAGAAGTCCCATTGGCTCTGGGCAGAAAGCTCCTCCTGCATGGTCGACAGGGTCATAACCGACGGTCTCCTTTGGCTGGGCCCGCCGGAAGCTAGTGCACCGATCAAACCACCTGGACCCAGGCGAGGACCTCGGGCATCCGGCGCCTGAGCAGGCGTCCGGCGAGGAACAACGAGATGCTGTACAGCACCACGCCCCAGAGGACCGCGGTCACCGCGGCGATCCACGGCGGGAGCACCTGGCCGAAGTCGACGGTGAGCACCACCACGGATGCGGGTGGCACGAGGAGCAAGCCGATGGTGAAGAAGGAGACGGTCTGGCTGACGATCGCAAGGCATCCCTGCTCGGTGGACTGGGCGAACACGTCGGTCCCCTCACGAGGCAGCCGGAGGGGGGTGATCACCGACACCAGGTTGCCAACCGCCAGCTGACAGCCGATGGCTGACACCGTGAGCGGGGCGGCCATCCAGATCCAGGTCCAGTGACCGGTGAACGAGGCAAGACCGAAAGTGAGCAATGCGGTCTCGATGAGCAGGGCGGTGGCGACCGCCAGGTTCTTGCCGAGGAGTATCTGACGGGGCTTTGGCGGCAGGACGAAGAGGTAGCTGGCGGCATTTCGTTCCCAGCCGAACAGGTTGAGGGCGATGGGCAGGCCCACGAACAAGACGAGAACCGGTGCCACCAGCGGTGCCCACTCACGTTGCCTGATGTCGAAGAACCCGGTGGTGTTCATCACCGCGCCGCCGATCGCCAGCCCGACGAAGATTACGGTCCCGGTCCAGACCAGCCGTTGGCGCGGATCGCGCACATAGAACCGGAACTCCTTGCGGGCCATGGTCGGGATCACCCCCCAAGCACCGGTGGCCATGCCGCTCCTCCGGGCGCGGGATGCGGGCTTGCTTTGTTGGGCGGGGGTGGTGAGCAGCCATCCGAGCAATCGGCGCCATGTCGACGCCAGCACGACGAGACCGAGGACGGCGGCGGCGAGGGCGAGCACGGATGAGACGACATCACCGGCCGCGGCAGCGAGCATCGCCTTCTGGGCGGCGATGGGCGGGATCAACGGCCACCAGTCGATGATCGAGCTCTGGAGGGCGGCCTCAGCGATACCGATCTCGGCGATCGACTCGCTTATCGAGCGGTACACGAAGAACGACCCGGCGGCCAAGCCGAGGACGATGAAAGTGGCGATGTCCCGGCCGCGGCGGGTGCGAAGGATCCCCGAGATCGCCGCCGAGAACAGCTGGCTGCCGACGGCCAGCAGCCCGAGATACGCCAGGGACGCGGGAAGCACCATCCACCATGCCCCGCTCATGAGACTGCCATTGGCGCCCATCACGAGAAGCGGGACGACGGTGGAGGGGGCAACCAGGCCGGCAAATGCGAGGCCGGCCACCATCCGGTTCGGGGTTATAGGCAAAGTGGCCAACTGCTGTGGGTCCAGGTTCTCGTCGAGAGGGAAGATGATGACCGGGAGGGTCACCCACACCAGGAACAGGAGGAGGGCCGACCATGCCTGGTAGTCGGTCAGGGCGGCCGGGTTGGTGTCACGTAGGAAGTTCGCCGTCTCGAGATGGGATCTGGCGACCCAGAGGCCGACCCAGGTGAGCAGCGCGACCGCGACCGGAAGGCCGATTCGCCGCTGGAGGTCGTGGCGGAATCCGTTCCAGGTGAGACGGGCCTTGAGACCGACTAGGTGGCGTACCACGACGAATCCGGTGTGCGGCCACCGACCGCGGCGATGAAGGCATCCTCGACATTGTCGACACCCATCATCCGGCACAGGCCGTCCGGTGTCTCCTCGATGGTGAGCCTGCCGGCGACCATTATCCCGATTCGGGTGCACAGCTTCTCGACGAGGTGCATCTCATGAGAGGAGAACACGATCGTCGTGCCTCCCTGTGCTGCCTGCTGCAGGAGGCTACGGATGAGCCGGGCGGAAACCGCATCGACACCCTCGAACGGCTCGTCGAGGAACAGCACCGGGGGCCGGTGGATGATGGCCGCGCCGAGGGCGACCTTCTTTCGCATCCCTCTCGAGTAATCGCCGATCAGCTTGGACCCGGCGTCGACGAGGTCGAGGAGGTCGAGCAGCTCGTTGCGACGACGACGGGCCTCGTCCCGAGGAAGGCCATGCATCGCGGCGGTGAAATCGAGGAGCTCGGCTCCCGTCAGCCGCTCGTACAGGTTGAACTCCTCGGGGAGGACGCCGATGCGCGATTTGACCTCGGTCGGGCTCTGCCACGTGTTGAACTCACCGATCCCGACGGTGCCCTGATTGGGGCGGAGCAAGCCGACGATCGTCTTGATAGTGGTCGTCTTCCCGGCACCGTTCTGACCGAGCAGCCCGTAGAACTCGCCCGGCGCGATAGCGAGGTCCACGTGGTCCACGGCGACGGTCTTCCCGAACTTTCGGACCAGGCCCCGGGCCCAGACGGCGGGAGGGGTCTCGGCGGCGGCGATCGAGGGCTGTTCGATGAGAGGCTGGGTCACGTGGGCAAGTAACGACGGTTCGGTCACACAAATAAACATCGAAACCGGAACCATGCCTGAAGCGGTGCTCCGGCGATGAGCGTGACGTCCGGCTCCGATCATGTCACCGGAGCCGGGTACCGTAGACCGTGGTGGAGTACCAGGCCTTATATCGCAAGTACCGGCCCCAGACATTCGACGACGTGATCGGCCAGGGCCATGTCACGACGACGCTGGCTCGGGAGATCGCCGACGACAGAGTCGCCCATGCCTATCTGTTCACCGGCCCCCGCGGCACCGGCAAGACAACGACCGCCCGCATCCTGGCCAAGTCGCTCAATTGCGAGAACCGGGAGCCCGGCGGCTCCCCGTGCAACGTGTGCGCCAGTTGTGTCGCCATCACCGAGGGCACTTCGCTCGACGTGCTCGAGCTCGACGCCGCCTCGCACAACTCCGTCGACGACATCCGCGACATCAAGGTCAGTGTCACCACCGTGGCCTCGTCGGTCACGTCGAAGCGGGTGTTCGTCCTCGACGAGGCCCACATGCTCTCCAAGGCGGCGGGCAACGCCCTCCTCAAGACGCTCGAGGAGCCGCCCGAGCACGTCCACTTCGTCCTGGCCACCACCGAGCCCTACAAGTTGCTCGACACCATCAGGTCCCGGAGTCAGCGATTCGACTTCCATCCCGTGCCGATCGAAGAGCTGGCCGGTCACCTCAGCGTCATCGCCGACCGGGAGGGCTACAAGGCCGAGCCGTCGGCACTGATCGCAATCGCCCGACATGCCGGAGGCTCGGTGCGGGACTCGTTGTCTTTGTTGGAGCAAGTCTCTGCCCTCGGGGCAGGGGCGGTCGACGTCGCCGGGGTGCGACGGGCTCTGGGACTGGCCGATTCAGAGGCGTTCATGCGTCTGGTCGAAGCGGTCGCCTCCCAGGACGCCAAAGCCGCTCTCGAGTTGGTGGCGGAGTTGGCGGCCGACGGGGTCGATCTCAGGAGGTTCGTCGCCGAGTCTGTCGCTTTCTTCAGAGGGGCGTTCCTGGCTCACTACGCGCCCAACCTCGCCGAGATCGCCGACGAGCCGCCGGACGTCTATGAGGCTTGGCGAAAGGCGGCCCAGATCGTGCCCGCCGGTGACGTACTCCGCGCCGTCGATCTACTCGGCGAGGCCCTGGTCCGGCTGCGGGAGGGACGCGAGGAACGTCTGATGACGGAGCTGGCCCTCATCAAGCTCACCCGCCCGGAGACGGCCAGTGACACCGAGGCCCTCCTTTCCCGGGTCGAGCGCGTGGAACGGCGTCTCGGCAAACCCGACCCGGTGCCAGCGGTCGGAGCCGCCAGCTCCGCTCCGGCGACGCCACCACCCGAGCCGGCGGTCCGGCCCGCACCCGCTCCCGAGGTGGCAGACCGGACCGATGACGGAGCAACCACCGAGGTCGTGGAGCCGCCGGCCCGGTCCCCGATCGACGTCTCGTTCGATCAGCTTCAGAAGGTCTGGCCGGGTCTCTTCGGTTCGCTGCGTGACGTGCTCGGCGCCCGGAGATGGGCCTTCTTCCGCGAAGCGGTGCCGGCAGCGGTCGAAGGCGATGTCATCGTCCTCGAGGTGGCTCACGATTTTCACCTCCAATCGCTCCAGGAGGACGACGCGGTGGCCGCCATCGTCGCCACCCGCGCCGGCGATCTGCTCGGTGGGAGCGTTCGGGTCAGATTCGGTCTGAGGGCAAGCGCCGACGACGGAGGCGACGAGCAGACCATCGACATGACCCAGCTGGAGGAGCGACCCGAGGGATCAGCCGACCCGACCACCCTGCTCGCTGCAGAGTTGGGGGCAGAGGTGGTCGAGGAGTGAGCAGATAGCGGTCTGCACCGCGCTACGCAGGGGGGCAACTACCGTGTGTCGTCCATGAGCCGACAACCCGATATGCGTCAAATCATGGCTCAGGCGCAGAAGATGCAGGCGCAACTGGCAGCGGCCCAGGAGGAACTGGCCAAGAGGACTTTCGAGGGATCGGCCGGGGGTGGGATGGTCACTGCCACCGTCACCGGTGCCCAGGAACTGGTCGCCATCTCCATCTCGCCCGAGGTAATCGATCCCGACGACGCCGAGATGCTCGAGGATCTGGTGGTGGCCGCGGTGAGACAGGGGTTCGAGGCGGCTGCGGCTGCCGCGTCGGACCAGCTTGGAGGGCTGACCGGAGGTCTCGACCTCGGCGGTCTGCTCGGTTGATGTTCGAGGGGCCGGTTCAGCGTCTCATCGACGAGATGTCCCGTCTCCCTGGGATCGGGCAGAAGACGGCACAGCGTCTCGCCTTCCATCTGCTCGGCGTCGAGGAGGCGGATGCCCGGCGCCTGGCTTCGGCCATCAACGACATGAGGGACCAGGTCAGCCTCTGCGAGCGCTGCTTCAATGTGGCTGCCGGCGACGAGTGCGCCATCTGCCGCGACCCACGTCGTGACCTCACCATGGTGTGCGTGGTCGAGCGCCCGCAGGACATCGTCGTCGTCGAGCGCACCCAGGAGTTCAGGGGCCGTTATCACGTGCTCGGTGGGTCGCTGTCCCCGATCAACGGGGTCGGTCCCGGGCAGCTTCGGTTCGACGAGCTGAAGTCCCGGCTCGGCCCCGAAGGGGTCAAGGAGCTGATCATCGCCACCAACCCCACCATCGAGGGCGACGCCACCGCGATGTACATCGCCCGGGAGTTCAAGCCTCTGGGGGTCCGGGTCACCAGGCTTGCATCCGGGCTGCCGGTGGGCGGGGATCTCGACTACGCCGACGAGTTGACCCTGGGCCGTGCCCTGGTCGGTCGTATGGAGCTCTAGCCCGCCACACCTCGCCGAGGGGACGCCCCGAGCGTCGGCCGACGATAATGAGCGCGGTGCGCCCGCTTCACATCGTCTGGGACTGGAATGGGACCCTCCTCGACGACCTCGAAATCGTGGTGGAGTCGCTCAATGTCGGGACCGCATCTTTTGGCGTCGCCCCCATCGACGAGAGCGGCTACCGGGATCACTTCACCAGGCCGGTTCGTGCCTTCTACGACTCGCTCTTCGGGCGCACGGTCTCCGACATGGAATGGGGGTACCTGAACAAAACCTTCCATGATGAGTATCACAACCGGGTGAGCCGGGCGTCTCTGACCGAGGGTGCGACGACCGTTCTCGACAGGGTGCGCTCCCTCGGTTGGTCCCAATCCTTGCTGTCGATGTCGGCCCAGGAGCAGTTGCTGGAGGCGGTGAGCAGCAGGGGCATCGGCGACTACTTCACGCTGATCGGCGGTCTCATCATTCCCACCGGGGGCCTGAAATCGGAGCATCTGGAAACCCACCTGAGCTCACTGGCCCTGGATGCCGCCGACGTCCTGTTGATTGGGGACACCCCGGACGACGCGGTCGCTGCCCGCCAGGCAGGGGCGGGGATCATCCTCTACGACGGGGGATCGCACCACCTCCCGGCACTGATGGCGATGGGTGCCCCGGTGGCGCACAGCCTGACCCAGGCCATCGATCTCGCCCGGCAGGCCCCAGAGGGAGAGACCCAGGGGGCGATGCTGTGAGCAGTCGGCTCCGTCGCGTCGTGGCGATGGTCGGCGCCTCGATGACCGTGCTCGCACTCGGGTTGGTGGTGGCAGTGGCGGCAGGGTCTTTGCCGGGAGGGGCGGGAACCGAGCCGCTGATCGACCTCGATCTCAGGCTGGACCTCGACCTCTCCCCGGTCTTCGCCTGGACCCTGATGATCCTGGCGGTGGCAGGACTCGTCCTGTTCGCCCTGGGTTTGCGAGAGACCACGTCGAGACAGGAGAAGGGCAGGCGAAGCCTGCTCGGTGTGCTCATCGGGCTGATCCTCTTCATCGCAGTCTTTCGCTGGGTGCGCCCGGCGGTGGAGGGCCTGCTCGACCAGGGAAGAAACGCCACCGACTCCGCTGCCGATGCCGTCGCAGACGGAGACGCCGGGTCGCCCAGCGGATGGCTGTTCAGCCTGCTCCTGGCCGCGGTGATGGCCGCCACCCTGACCCGGATCGGATTGTCGGTCAGAGGTGCCGGTTCTCCGTTCGGCCCGGAGAGGGAGCGGGAAGCATCGTCTGCGCCCGATCTCCCGGCACACCCCGGGGGGAGAGTCCTCGAGCTGCCACTTGGTGAGGATCCCAGGTCGCGGATCCTCGACGCCTACCAAGACTTCGAAACCGGTCTGGGGGCGGTGGGCCTGCCTCGACACGAGACCGAAACAACTGCTCGGCATGCCCTGAAGTCAGCCAGGGAGCTAGACCTCGACACCGGCCTGGTGAATGAGCTGGTGGGCAAGCACGTCGCAGCCCGATACGGAGCCACGGAGCCTGTGGAGTCGGATGCAGTCACCGCAGAGCAGAGCTCGGCGGCGCTCTTGAGACGGATGATGGAGTGATCCGGATACTGGTCCGCGCCGGGTTGACGGCGGCCATTGCCGCTCTGGCGCTGATCCAGCTTCAGGGTGGGCAGAGGCTGCTCATATGGGAGCTGGTCTTGATCGGGACCGTGGTCCTCGAGATGCGCGCGATGCCTCGAGTCGAGCTCTCCCAGGACGGGTCCCTCTTTGACTTCTCGAAGCGCGAGCCGGTCTTCCTCCCCAGGGTCGTCTCCGCCGCCGAGCTGACCGTCGTCGATGCGCTGAGTGGCCATCTGGGGCCCGATCGCAGGCTGCAACCCATGTTGAGACGCATCGCCGCGCATCGGCTCCAGGGCAAGGGGATCGATCTCGAGACCGGCGCCGGCGCCGACGCTCTCGGTGAGAGGGAGTGGTCCTGGTTGACCCATCCCACCGGAGCCGCCCCCGATACCGGCATGCTCGAATCGGTGGTGGCGAGTCTGGAGGACCTGTGACGGTGCCGGCCGTCGACGCTGGCCGGGTCGGCGAGCTCTCCGCGGCGCTTCTCGACGAGGTGGAGAAGGCAGTCGTCGGCAAGCGACAGTCGTTGGAGCTGGTGTTGCTGGCGCTCCTGGCAGACGGCCACATCCTCATCGAAGACCTCCCCGGTCTAGCCAAGACGCTGCTCGCCCGTTCGTTCGCGGCGGCGGCAGACCTCGATTTCAGCCGGGTCCAATTCACTCCTGACCTGATGCCCATGGACATCACCGGATCGCTGGTGATGAGCCCGGTGACCGGCCAGCCCGAGTTCCGCCCTGGGCCGGTGTTCGCCAACCTCTTGCTGGCGGACGAGATCAATCGCGCCCCGGCCAAGACGCAAGCGGCGCTTCTCGAGGCGATGCAGGAGAGACAGGTAACGGCCGACGGGGTCACCCGACCCTTGGGCCCCCCGTTTCTGGTCATCGCCACCCAGAACCCGATCGAGTACGAGGGCACGTACCCGCTGCCCGAAGCACAGATCGACCGCTTTTTGGTCAAGGTCCGCCTCGGTTATCCCAGCCGTCAGGCAGAGTGGGAGATCCTGGAGCAGCGCGCCCTCAGAGGGTCGGACGAGGTGGAGCTCGACGTGGTGCTCGACCGTCACACCCTCCTGGCAATGCAGGGCCTGGTCGAACAGGTCCATGTCTCCGAGGCGGTCGGGAAGTACATCGTCGACCTGGTCTCGGCGACCCGGAGCTCGGGGCGGGTGAGGGTCGGCTCCAGCCCCCGCGGCTCGCTCGCCTTGCTCAAGCTCTCCCGGGCGCGGGCCGCAATGAGAGGGAGAGGCTTCGTGCTACCCGACGACGTCCAGGAGGTGGCGGTGGCGGCGCTTGCCCATCGGCTGATCCTCCGGCCCGAGTTCTGGGCCCAGGACCTCAGTGAGGAGAGAGTGGTCGAGGAGGTGCTGAGCCAGGTGGCGACCCCACCGGCGCGGCCCACCGACCACATGCCATGATCGGCCTCCCCAGCCCCAGGCTTCGGGCCTATGTCACCGCGGGCATCGTCGGGCTGGTGGCGGCGCTGGCGGTAGGCGATCCGACCCCGGCGCTGATCGGCTCCGCCCTACTCGTCCTCGGGGTCATCGGGCTCGCCGGCGGAGTGGCGCCCCGCATCGATTTGGCCGCTGTAGGCGTCCGGTCTTCGGGAGTGGAGGGCGAGCCGATCGAGTTCACCGTCCGGGTCTCGGCGATGGAGCCGATCGGACGCACCTACGTGAACCTGGGACTCGACGGGTTGGACCTGGTGGATGTCGCCGGAGCGAGACGGGTGGGTCGTTCCACCGTGTCGCTGATGTCGGTCAAGGACGCGACCGATGTGCTGGTGACGGTGAAGCCGGCGAGATGGGGACGGGCTTCGGTCGGGCCGATGGTGCTTCACACCGACTCGCCACTGGGGATGTTCGATCTCCGCCTCGTAGACCCGGTCCGCCACGACCTCGTGATCCTGCCGACCGACCCAGCCGTCCGAAAGATCATGGCGCCGATCGAAACCAATCTCCATGCCGGTGACCTGGTCTCGAGCCGGGCCGGCTCGGGATCGGAATTCGCCGATCTGAGGCTGTTCCGGCACGGGGACGACCCGAGGGCGGTCAACTGGCGGGTCTCGTCGCGATTCCAGTCACTCTGGGTCAACGAGCGTCACCCGGAGCGAAACGGCGATGTCGTTCTGCTCGTGGACGCACAGGTCGAGGCGGGCACCGAGTTGCAGCTCCTGGTGGATCGATCGGTTCGGTTGGCGGCATCCCTGATCCGGGCCTATGCCAGACGGCACCATCGAATCGGGATCGTGACCCTCGACGGGCTCTGTCGTTGGATCTATCCCGGTATGGGGGAGTTGCATCGCCGCCGCCTCCTGGAACAACTCATGTCCGTGGTGCCCGATGAGGTCATTTGGCAGGCCGCCGAGCGGGCGGTGATCCGGGCGGCGCGTAGACCTTCGATGGTTATCGCCCTCACCCCATTGATGGACCCGAACATGGGCGGTTTGATCCACACTCTCCGCAGGTCCGGGGTGGACGTCTCGGTCATCGCCCTCGACGTGGACCCGGTGCTGCCACGACCTGCGGGCAAGGCCCGGATGCTGGGCAGGCGAATCTGGGCGATGGAGCGGGAACGCCTTCGTGACCGGCTTGCCGGCGAGGGGATCCCGATCGTCGTCTGGCGTCAGATCGACCCCGCCGATGTGCCGCTCGCCCAGCTCGACACCTGGAGAACCTCGTGGCGTCGGCGCGGCTGACCGCTCTCGCCGCGATCCTCGTGGCCATCTCCCTCGCCGTGTCGACTCCCGTGCATCAGGGCGCCGGAATAGTTGCCCTGATCGGATGGGTGGCTGCGGCGATGCTCGCTTTCGGCCTGATGATCGGTCACCGCGGTGGTGTGTCGGCCGCCGCTGTCGCCCTTGTGATCCGAACCGCCGTGGTAGCCCCTCTCGATGTCGAGCTCGACCCTCCCATCTGGGCACAGGTGTTGCTCATCGTCCTCATGGTCGAGCTCGCAAGTGCTTCGTTCACTCTCCGCAATCGTCCCGGCGACCCGCTGCTACTCCTGGCCAAGGGCGTCCTCACCGCTCTCGGGGCCTCGGCCCTGGCCCAGGTCATGGCGCTGATGGCGGCGGGGACCTCGGCGTCCGGCATCCTGGTGAGGGCCGCCGGGGTGGCGGCCGCAGTGGTCGCCGCCGGCTGGGTGACCAGGGTCTGGAGACGCTCCGGCCTCAGCGGATAGACCTCGGGCAAACCCCCCTCGACCTCGCTGCGCTCGGTCGGTCCCC
>JBOGEU010000226.1:0-1139 GCA_050741995.1 Acidimicrobiia bacterium
CTGCGTTGGATCGCTCTCGTGGGCACGGGACCGGATTCTAGGCCGGCCCTGGACTCCCGAGGCCGTCCCCCGGGGCAAAGTAGGAGGGCCAACGGAGCTGCGAGGTGCCGGTTGTCAGCCGAAACGCCACTGGCTGGGGGTTCCGCACGGGCTCTCACGAGGAAACCGAGCAGCCCCCGAAGGTGGGGCTTCCTATCGGCGCTCACGAGCCGGCCTTCAGGGGCAGGAGGCCCCGACGACCTCCGTGGTCGTACCTTGGGTCTCCCGCCGGACCTTGTTGAAGAAGTCGCAGATGTTGCCCACGGGGTCGCCCGTTGGGTACGGAGCGACATAGCGCCATGTTCCTGCGAAGACAGAAGCCATCTGGCCTGCGCCAAGGACCACCTGTTGGCGCCCGACTACAGCCCATTGGCATACCCACCCGGAGGGACACACAGCAGAAACGCCGACGCCAACATCACCCGTGCGTCCGAAGGCACACGACTCGCCGGGGATACGAACAAGCGTCGCTTTGATCAATTGTTGAGCGACCGGCACTGCAGGGCATTCCGAACCCAACACGATCGTTGTGCTGGTGCTGGCGCTGGTGCTGCTGGTGCTCGTACTGGTCATCGTCGAGGTAGTTGGGACCGTCGAGGGTGGCGGAAATTGATCATCACGTAACTGCGGCACGAGAAGGAACCCTACGCCGGCCAGGAATACGAGAGCCCCCCCGGAGTTCACCTCGACCGAAAACACCTTTACGGTGGTCGGACTTGGTCTCCAGACGAGGAGCGCGAGACCGATCGCCATCAGCAGGACACCAATTATCGAAAGGATGGTCGTTCCTCCTTGTGGATCGCTGCGCTGCTCATCGGATGCACGAGGCATCGCGACCGCTTCCGATAACTGTGATTACCGGAAGTAGACTCCGCTCGTGACTTCCGATAACGCCCGGGGCGCGCGACGTCAGCCCCCGAAATCCACTTCCGATAACGGGGAGCCTGCGACGGGTCTTCGCCGAGGAGCAATGCCGACGCCGTTGAGCGCAGAGATGGAGCAGGTCCACGGCCGGTACGTCCGAGCGCTCGCCTCGGCGCCGGTCGACGACGACACCCGACGCGCCTACGGCTCCCGGGTCCGGCAGTACCTCGCCTGGC
>JBOGEU010000227.1:0-1152 GCA_050741995.1 Acidimicrobiia bacterium
GCCGTCCCGAAGTTGACGACGATGCAATTGTCCTTGAAGCGCTCGTAGCCGGCCACGGCGTTGGCGATCAGGTCCGTCCCGACCGTCTCGGGCTGGTCGGTCGTGATGACCAGCCCGGTGTCGACGCCCGGCCCAAGCAACAGCGGCCGCCGCCCGATCTGCCGCTCCAGCATGTCGAGCATCCCGACCGTTAGCTGCGGGACGACGCTGCTCATGATGGCCCGGTCGATGCCGGCGGCAGTCAGCCCGGCCTCGGCCAGGAACGAGCGCAGCAGCACAGCGTACTCGTCCGGCATCCGCTGGCGGACCGTCTCGACCGCCCAGAAGTGCGCCCAGCCCGCGCCGTCGTGGATGCCGAGCTTGATGTTCGAGTTGCCGATGTCGAGCGCGAGGAGCATGGGGACGGCCCTCACCCCCGGCCCCTCTCCCAATTCTGGGAGAGGGGTGTAGGACGAGCACTGACATCTGTTGGCTCTGGCTCTTCCAGTGCGGTTCCCCTTCTCCGGGGTGCCCTCTGGGCCATTGGGAGAAGGGGCTAGGGGATGAGGGCTCTTCGCGCCGGTCTTCCCCTGTTACCTATTCCCTGTTCCCTCTCCTCCCGCCGTGGCGGCGATGCCGATGATTTCGTTGAAGTCGGTGGGCGTGCCCCACTGGCCGAGGAAGGTTCCGTCCGAGTCGAAGTATTGGACGCGGTCGTTGGCGCGGTCGGTGACGTAGATCAGGCCGTTGGACGCAACGACGATGCCTTGAGGTTCGTCGAACTGGCCTTCGCCCGTTCCGGTGGCGCCCCACTGGGTGATGACGGCGCCGTCCGTCGCGTCGATCTTGACGACGGTGTCTTCCCCTGTCGTCACGTAGGCGAGATCGCTGGCGGTGTCGATGTCGATTCCGGCCGGACCTTCGGAGATGCTCCAGAAGTCGATGTAGCTGCCGTTGTTGTCGAACTCCTGGACGCGGTTGTTGAAGAACGGGTCGCTGACAAAGACGTTGTCGGCGGAGTCCACGGCGAGGTCGAGGGGTAGGAGGAACTGGCCTGGATCGGTACCGCCATCGCCCCACTCGGTGATGTACTGGCCGGCGGCGCTGAACTTCTGGACCCGCGCGCCGAAGAGGTCCGTGACGAACACGCTGTTCTGGGAATCGACTTCAATC
>JBOGEU010000228.1:0-3864 GCA_050741995.1 Acidimicrobiia bacterium
TGCAGGCGTTGGTGACCAACCTCGATGCGTCGGATTACTTGGGCCGGCTTGCCATCGGCCGGGTGGTGGAAGGGACCTTGAGACGCGGGAGCCAGGTGGCCCTGTGCCATGCGAGCGAAGATGAGCCCCCGCTCAAACGCCGGTTGACGCAGTTGATGGGCTTCACCGGTCTCGGCCGGAGCGAGATCGACCAAGCGGCGGCGGGTGACCTGTTCGTCGTGGCCGGGTTCCCGGAGGTCGAGATCGGGGACACCTTGGCCGACCCGGTCGACCCCAAGCCACTCCCTCGCCTCGTGGTCGACGAGCCGGTCTTGAAGATGACATTCGGGGTGAACACCTCTCCCCTGTCCGGCAAGGACGGCCGCTTTCTCACCTCCCGTCAGATCCAAGATCGGTTGAAGAGAGAGGTGTTGGGAAACGTCTCGATTCGCCTCGGTGCCACGTCCTCGCCCGAAGTCGTCGAGGTGGCCGGTCGCGGCGAGCTGCAACTCGCAGTGCTCATCGAATCGATGCGCCGGGAAGGCTTCGAGCTCCAGGTGAGCCGGCCGGAGGTGGTCGTCAAGGAGATCGACGGCCAACGTCACGAGCCTGTCGAGCGAGCCGTGGTCGACGTCCCGGACGAGTACGTGGGAACGATCACCCAGGCCGCGGCCCCGCGCAAGGGGAGCATCGTTGGGCTCGAGCCCGGAGATCCCGGTCGGGCCATCATCACCATCACCGCACCGGCCCGAGGCCTGCTCGGATTCCGGTCGTTGCTCATGACCACCACCCGAGGCACGGCGCTCATCCACCAACACCACGACGGGTGGATGCCCTGGGTAGGCGAGCTGCCCCACAGGATCGGCGGCGCCATGATCTCGGATCGGGCGGGCTCCAGCACCGGGTTCGCACTCGACAACCTCCAAAAGCGGGGAGAGCTGTTCATCGGCCCCGGCGAGAAGGTCTACGAGGGAATGATCATCGGGGAGGCGTCCCGGCCCGACGAGATGGTGGTGAACCCGGCTCGGCCCAAGCAATTGACCAACATCAGGACCCACGCCTCAGACGAGGCGATCAATCTCAAGCCGCCGCGGGAGATGACGCTGGAGACGGCGATCGAGTGGATAGCCGACGATGAGCTCGTCGAGGTCACACCCGCTTCGATCCGGGTACGAAAACGGCATCTGACCGAGCCTGAGCGAAGACGTCATGGCAAGAGATCGCCGCAACCCGTGAGGGGTTGACAAAGCCTGCTCTTCAGACGACCGCCCCGAGGTGGTAGCTGACACGGACCGGGGAGCCGGCGCCGGTCAGCATCTCCGCCATCTCACCACAGACGCATCTGTATCGAATTGCGATCCCTTGGTCGGTGTTGACGATGCCCTGTAGGTCCGAAGCCCAGATCAGGGCCTGACGGCCGAGATTGTCACACTGTGCCAGAAACACCGTGAACCTCCCTGCTCAGGGTGAGCCGGTATCGGCCGAGTCTCAAGGTACGAGACCTGGGTGCCGTCGCCGCCCTGCGACTTCGACTCGCCTCTTCTCGTCTCTCATCGAGCATCTGCTGTGCGATGAGATATGCGATTGCGGGATGCCCGTTCATGCTGGGCCCTCCTCTTGACGTAATAACCGTATCTCCGTACACTTATTACCGTACAAGAAGGATTGTAACAAGTCAAATGAATTTCTCTCATTACGCCGACGAACCCGCCGGATTTGCGGTCGACCTGGTCAACACCGATGAGATGGATGGCGACGAGATCGGCGACCTGCCCCGGTTGCAGGAGTTCCTGGCGCGTTACGAGGGTCTGCGATCGACCCCGGTTCGCCCGGCCGACAAGACCGACCTGGCCGAGATCCATCGACTGCGGGACACACTGCGCCTGGTGTTCGACGCTCCCGACGAGGCCACCGCCGTCACCCATCTCAACTCGATCCTGGACAAGCACGCCGCCGTCCCCCGTCTATCGCTGCACACAGGCGAGCCCCACCTCCACTTCGAGCCGGTCGATTCGACGACGGCCTCATGGGCCGGAGCGATGGCCGCCATGGGACTGGCCGGAGTGATCGTCGAGCACGGGGTCAGCCGATTCGGCACCTGCCATGCCAGCAATTGCCGGGATGTGTTCGTCGATTCCACTCGCAACCGCTCCCGACTGCATTGCTGCGGCACCTGCTCCACCCGGGAGGCCGTGGCCGCCTACCGCAAGCGCCAGACCGATTGACTCACCCCCGTTATCGGGTCGCCAGGCCGGCGGGACACGTGCCAGACTTGGGGGTCGGTGCACTAGATTCCTCCGATGGCGACGACCACTCCACCCACCTCCCCTCCCATTTGGTGGAGAGTCCATGACATCCTCGTCGGGTTCCTTGCCGGCTTCGGAGTGGGAACGGTGGCCGGGCTGTTCCTCAACACACAGATCGGCGACAATGTGGTCGTCCTCATCACCGCGGCCGTCGGGGCCGCGATCGGCATCTACGTCCTGATCCGAAACCATCAGAGATCGAGCCGATTCCTCAGTGCGGTGGTCGTCGTGAGCTGGGTCCTACTGATCCTCTCCACGGTTTTCATCGCCCTGCTCATCTGGGCCGTCGCCACCTTCGAGTAGGAGGTCAGCCGTCGGTCGGCCCGGAAAGGGCGTATTCGACGGCCTGGTCGAGGCTCATCGCCCGTCCCTCACGATACGGGATGGCCGCCTCGCCGGCCAGCGCCTCCAGGGTCTCGAAATCGGTGCCTTCGATCCGATTCACCTCGGACTGCACGATCTCGGTGCCCGAGGTGAGGCGGAGCCCGTGAAAGGCGCCGGCGAGCCGCTGGCCCCGTTCCGAGTCTCCGAGCTCGTAGGCGATACCGGCTGCCGCCGCCACCAGCAGAACGATCCCGCTGACATCACGGTGGCTCGCAAAGAGACTCAGTCCCTGGGCGACGTGCTCCCATGCTTGCTCGATGTCGCCGAGCCGGCGAGCCATTTCCCCCACCTCGAAGAGTCCCCACCCCATGCCGAACTCGTTTCCCGCCTCCCGGTAGTGAACGATGCTCTTCTTCATGTGCTCCATGGCGAGCGGGATGTCGTCGAGCGCATAGGCGACGTACGTTCCCCGACCCCACTCGACGTCGCCGAGCCCGCCGACATCACCCAGTTCCCGGTAGATCCCCTCGGCCTCGTCCAAGGCAAGCGGTGCCTGGTCGACCTCCTCGGCGCTGAACACGAGCGCCAACGAGTAGTTGTAGAGGGCGTTGGCGATCTCCTTCGGGTCCCCGAGCTCGCGCTGCAGGTCCAATGTCTCCCGGTAGACACGCACCACACCCTCCATGTCCGACATCCACCAGAGAATCCCTCCCAGCGCCTCCATCGCCTTAGCCCGGTGTCGTGGATCACCTCCTTCGAGGGCCAGGACCTCGCCGAGTCGTCCCCTCGCCTCGTGAAGGTGGCCCCGTGCCTGCCAAAGACGCCAGCAAGCCGCGGAGAGGCGAAAGGCGAGGTCCGGCTCTCGATTGGCAACCGCCCAATCGAGTGCGACCCGAATGTTGCCGTGGTCATGCTCGAGAAGGTCGAGCCAAAGCCTCCGGTCCTTGCGCAACAGCTCCGGCGCCACCGACTCTGCATACGAGGCATATGCGTCGGCATGTCGCCGGTGCATCTCGCCCTGCTCACCCGACGCCTCGAGACGCTCACCGGCGAACTCCCGTATCACGTGCAACATCCGAAGACGGGGGCGCCCATCGGCATCGACCCGTCGGATCAGGCTGTGATCGACGAGTGTGGACAGTGTGTTGATCAGGTCGGCTCCCAGGTCGTCGGATGGCCCGCAGACCGCCTCCACCTCTTCCAGCCTCGCCCCTCCGCCAAAGACGGAGAAGCGAGCGAACAACCGTTGCTCGGG
>JBOGEU010000229.1:0-1036 GCA_050741995.1 Acidimicrobiia bacterium
GCCTACCGCCCCTCGAGGGTCGTTCAGAGCTTGAGCTCCGTCTTCTCCAGCTTCTCCACGTTCACATCGCGGAAGGTGAGAACCCGCACCTTCTCCAGGAACCGGGCGGGACGGAACATGTCCCAGACCCAGGCGTCGCTCATCGTGACCTCGAAGTAGGTCGACCCGTCTGCGCTCTTCACCTCGACGTTGACGTTGTTGGCGAGATAGAAGCGACGCTCGGTCTCGACCACGTACTCGAACATGGGAAGGACGTCGTGGTACTCCTTGTAGAGCTTGAGCTCGACTTCGGTCTCGTAGCGCTCCAGGTCTTCGTCCATCGTCTCCTCGACTCTCGCAGCAGGGGTGCCGGGCGATAATATGCCGGACCACTCCCTAACCACTACCCATTCGGGCGGACAGTATCTATGACCCTGTCGCCGAAAAGGGCGAGGGTGTCAAAGACCCCCGAAGTGGTCGATCGGCCAGATGATGACGAAAGCCCTGCCCACCAGGGACTCCTGGTCGATTGGCCCGAAGCGGCGGCTGTCGAACGAGAAGGGCCGATTGTCACCCATCACGAAGACCTCGCCCTCCCCGACCGTGAACGGGCCCTCGTCGGGCATCACCAGCCCCTCGTCGAGGTAGGGCTCCTCGATGGCGACACCATCGATGTGGACCTGATTGTCCGAGATGGTGATGCTGTCGCCGGGGAGGCCGATCACCCTCTTGATGAGATCCTCCCGGCCACGGGTGCGAATCCCGACCGCCTCGAGCACACTGCGGATCACCGCTTCGGGCAGCGACTCCTCGATCTCGGGAGCGGCCGGGTCGCGGAACACGACCACATCGCCACGCTGTGGCTCTCCTAGTTGGAACGCCAGCTTGTTGACCATGACCCGGTCGTTGACCTGGATCGTGTGCAGCATCGACTCCGATGGGATCCAGAACGGCTGCACCAGGAAGGTCTTGATGACGACGGCGATGACCAGAGCGGTGAGCAGCAGCCCGGGCAGCTCGGCCCAGAAGGATCGCTTCTTCTTGCCGGGGCGTCGAG
>JBOGEU010000230.1:0-6735 GCA_050741995.1 Acidimicrobiia bacterium
CATGCCCAACTTAATCCCAAGGTGAAATCGCCCCTACCAGGGTCTTTCGGCGTGTTCCTCGCTCATCGGCTCGGGCAGGTGGATCTCCTTGGCGGTGACCACGATCTCGTTGAGACGGTCGATCAGCATGCGCAAACGGCCGAAATGGCGTCGGTCGAAAACCAGAGCGATGCGCTCGAGATCGAGGGAGTCCGCGTCGTCGATCTCGGCCTGGCTGGCTCCGACCCGCTCGATGCCTCCCTCGACGACGATATCGGCGAACTCCCGGTTCAAATCGGCCAGCATCGATTCGTCGGGAGCCTCTCGCAGCCGCAGCACCAGCCGGCCGCCCGAATAGCGCTGGGAGTGAAAGTTGGAGTAGAAGTGCCAGATGTGCTCGGCGGCAGCCCGATGGTCGGTGGTGTGGAGGAAGATGGCGAGGTCCGATTCGCTGATCAGGCCGTTGGCGAGCTGGTGGTCGTTGATGAACCGGAGCATGGGGCGCCAGTACTCGGTCTCCTCCGCCTCGAGGAGGACGATCGGGTGCACGTCGCTCTTGCCGGTCTGCACCAGGGTGAGCAGCTCGAAAGTCTCGTCGAGGGTGCCCCAGCCACCGGGGAGCAGGACGAAGGCGTGGGCCTCCTTCACGAACCCGAGCTTCCTGGTGAAGAAGTACTTGAAGTTCACCACCCGGTCCGGGTCGATGAACCGGTTGGCCTCGTCCTCGAACGGAAGCCGGATGTTGACCCCGTACGAGTGGTCGATGCCGGCTCCCTTGCTTCCGGCTTGCATGATCCCGGGCCCGGCCCCGGTGATGACGCCCCATCCGCTCTTGGCCATGGTCGAGGCGAATTCCTCGGTGATGTGATAGTTCGGGTCGTCGGGGCCGATACGGGCCGAGCCGTAGATGGTCACCTTGGGCTCGTCATGCCGGGAGAAAACGAAGTTCGAGTACCGCATCTCCTTGAGCGCGGTGTTTATCAGCTTGAGGTCGCCGCGGGAGGCCGAATCACGTCCCAGCTTCAAGGCGGTGACGATCATCTCCGCGATCAAGTCGCCATTCGGGCTGGTGGTGGCGGAGGCGATCAGATCCGCCACATTTGCGTCCAATTCCGGATTGCCCATGTCGTAAGGCATGCCCCGACGGTACTCAGGTGGTCGGGGTGAGGGATGAGGGCGGCATCCGGCTCAGGGAAGCTCCGGTCGCCGACGTTCAGAAAGGCTTCACCGTCGGGCCCTTGCGCACCACGGCATTCCACACCGTCTCGTAGTGGTCGCGATCGAAGGGATCGACATGAGGGAGGACGTACGCCTCCCAGGCCTCCCGCAGCGGGTCGGTCCGATCCGAGTAGACGACGAGCCCGGTGGGCATCCGATCCAGGATCGAACGGAGGGAAAGCGGCGTCTCCACCCTCACCCCCGAGTCCTGGGCTTCGAACGACTCGTTCACCTCGACCGCCAGCCTTGCCATGGCGGTCACATATTGCTCGTTGAGGCTCGGGTAGCGCCGGGTCAGCATCGCGACCACCTGGTCGCTGTCCGGGAAGCTCTTCTCCCAGATGACCCAGCGGTCGGCAAAGGCCTTGTTCAGCGTCTGGGTGCCGGCGTAATCCCGCAGGTCGGTGGGGTTCATGGTCCCGAAGATCCGGACATCGGGGCGGAGCTTGACCGTCTCGCCGGTGGGGAGGTCGATGGCGCCGTATCGATCGAGAAGGCCGTGCAGCGCGAACAGGGTTTCGGCGCCGGCGGCGTTGAGCTCGGAGAGATTGAGCAGCGACGGGCCGCGCAGGGCGCGGGTGATGTCCCCATCCTCCCAGCGGCTCTCGGTGCCTCCCTTCCCGTCTCCATGGAGCCGGGTCGATCCGATGAGCGTCACATCACGGACCTCGCCGGTGAGCGGGATTCGGAAGTAGGGGAGCCCCATCGCAGCTGCGAACTGCTCGATGTCGTGGTCTTTGCCGGTTCCCATGTGCCCTCGAACGGCGACATGGAGTGGTACCAGCCCCTCGTTTCCCGAGACCCGAGCCTGTTCGACTTGGGCGAAGCGATAGAGCATCCCCAGGTCGACGTAGTGCGGATCGGGCTCGGGGATCTTCCGCAGTCTCAACTCTCGGTCCTCGGCGTCGTTGGGGACCTCGAATTTTTCGAGAGTGATCGGTGGCCCCTCACCGATGGGATCTTCGAATACGGCTTTCTCAGGCAACTGCAATCTCCTGTGTTGACTTGATTTCCGAGGCCCTGAGCCACCATGTGTCCATTCCCCAGAGGGCCAGACTCCTGCGCAGGGCGTTTCTGGTCCCATTGATCATCGCCTGGGTCAGGTCCTCCGGTTGCGAGACGACCTCGTGCCGCCGGTAGGCCTCGTCGACGGTGTGATCCCCGATCCCGATGCCGATGACGGTGGTGCCGCCGGACTCGACGGCGGCGACCGATTTGGCCAGCGCATCCAACGACCCTCTCGTCATCCCGTCGGCCAGCACCATGAGCACCCTGACCTGTGCGCCGAGCCGGGCCATCCGCTCCGCGGCGTGGATGATGTTGAATTCGTCGACATTCGCCGCCTTCTCGAACAGTGAGACCGGCGGCGCCGACGTTGGGTCGCGTCTGGCGGCGGTGGAGGCCTGTCGTGGCTGGGCAGCCGTATAGAAGAGACCGGCAAGGGCGGGCTCGGTGTCACGCCAGCGGCGCTCGAACGGCTTGACGACGTAGTGGTTGACCGTCGAGGTGAGGCGGTCGGCGGCGGCACCCTGGGTTCGGCGAAGGCCGCCGATGGCCGCCGACCTCTTGCGGCGGTACGAGTCCTCGGTGTCGTCGGGGTGGGCCGCATATCCCCGGTTGAAGAGGGCGACCTCGAAGTCGATCTGGAGCTCGTCGCAGAGGCGGGCCATGGTCCAGGCCCCGAGCAACGCCGCCGGCATCGCCCACGAGCTCTCCGTCGGCCTGGCGGCCTTGCCCGGGCTCAGCATCGACGCCGAGGCGTCGACCAGCAGCGATACCGCGTAGGTCCTCCGGGTCCGGGCGGCCCGTCGCTCGTAGAGCCGCTGGTAGAGGCCGGCGCCTATGAAGAGCGCAGCGTGGGGCGAGACATCGCCCTGGTCGAACCCGGACCGGAGCCCGCGGCGCTGGTTGGCGGCAAAAAGAGGAAAGAGCTCGCCGGACACCCGCCGCTGTGCCACCCCCCATCGTCGCGCCGTCTGGGCCAGGGCAACGTTGCCCTCGGCGGCGAATCTGGAGAATGAAGCCGGTATCGGGGCCACTACCAGCTTCCCGCCCTGGCCGGTGGGCAGGAACACGTCGGGGGACTGACTCACCCGGAGCAGCTGGTCTGTGGCCTCATCGCCTGCGGTGTCGGAGGCACCCTTGTGATCGGACAGACCCGACCTGGACTCGGCCGAGCGCCTGGTGTCTTGATAGGACTCCGCGTCCATCACGATCGGCGATGTCATCCGGACCGCGTCCACTCCGTCTCGTGCCTTTTCGGCGTCGGCCTCGGCCGCAGTCTGACGCTTGGCGTGCGTGGAGTTGGCCTGGACCTCGGTGACCAGGCCGTTGGCCCTTGCTATCGCCTCCAGCTCCAAGGCGAGCTGGGCGACCTCCCAGGGGTCGTCGGACTCCGCCGCCATCTCACACTGATGGGAGCCGTCGTCGATCGCGGTCGCGGCCCGTGGGTCGAATCGCTTCTCCAGCAGGTCACGGTCGACGTAGCCCCCGGTCAGCAGGAAGCAGCCGAGGACGAACTGGCTCAGGGCCCCGGACCGGCTGATCGCCTGTCCCAGCGACGACAGGTAGAGATCCTCGAGCACGGAGCGGGCCCCCGGGTAGGCGGCCAGCCCCTGAGCTTCCTGTCTTGCGTCTTCGAGCGAGAAGAAGAGGATTTCGGCCACCGGCTTGTTGGTCCGCTCCAGGGCGGTGAGCAGGTCGACTTGCCCGTCTGCCGGCGCCTCGCCCTCGATCGGCCAGCCCTCGGGCAGCTCCCTGGTCTCGTCGAGGTTGGTCGAGACCAGGTGCATCACCTCGTGGAGGGCGGAGGCGATGGCGACCTCATCGGGGGTCACCGGGGCATTGCGGTGGTAGGCGGCCTGGAAGATGCGCGGGTCGCAAACGACTTCGTCGATGGAGGCGGCGGCCTGGGAACCGAGCCGGACCCGCAGCTTGGGGTTCTTGGACAGGCTTCGGGCGAACCTGGTCACCGCCGGGGCGACGCGCTGATAGCGGCTGACCACGGCTTCGATCGCCTGGTCTTCGGCGCCGATCAGGTCGGTGAGGAAGGTCTGGTCGCGTCCGCGCATAGCTGCGCATTGTCTCACAAGTGTCAAACCCTGCTTGATGGCCCCGTTGTCGTCCCGGGCCCATACACTCCGCACGTGCATTACGACCTGACCACACTCCCCAACGGGCTGCGTGTCATCACGGAGCCCATGCCCTCGCTCCGCTCGGTTGCCCTCGGCTGCTGGGTGGACACCGGGACCCGTGACGAGTTGCCCAACGAGCAGGGCGCTTCCCACTTTCTCGAGCATCTGCTGTTCAAAGGCTCGGAGAAGCTCTCGGCCCGCCAGGTATCAGAGATCTTCGACGCCATCGGGGCCGAATCGAACGCATTCACCTCCAAGGAGAGCACCTGCTTCTGGGCCCGCCTCCTCGATCAGGACCTGGGGACCGGTTTCGACGTTCTCTGCGAGATGATCCAGCGGCCGGCGTTCCGGCAGAACGAGATCGACGCCGAGCGGCAGGTGGTCATCGAGGAGATCAACATGAACGAGGACGACCCCGACGATGTCGCCTTCGAGAACTTCTCCACCGCCGTCTTCGTCGATCATCCACTGGAGGCCCCGGTGCTCGGCACCAGGGAGTCGATCCGGGGGATGTCCCGCGACGACATCCTTGGTTACTGGAAGCGACGCTACGGCGCCGGCTCGATGGTCGTGGCGGCCGCAGGCTCGGTGGACCACGATGGGGTGGTCGACATGGTCGCCGAGCGATTCGGTGATTGGTCCGGCGAGGCGGTCGACCACGAGCACGGCGAGGCCGCGCCCTGGCCGGTGGTCAAGATCACCCGCCGCGAGACCGAACAGGCCCACCTGGTGATCGGCGGCAAAGGGCTCAATCGCAGCGACGAGCGCCGATGGTCATTCGAGGTGCTGAACCATGTCCTGGGCTCGGGGATGTCGTCGCGGCTGTTCCGCGAGATACGTGAGGAGCGTGGGCTGGCCTACGCGGTGTACGGCTTCAAGATGGCCTATGCCGACGCCGGGGCATGGGGTGTCTACATCGGCACCACGCCCAGCCAGGTCGACACGGTGATGACCGTGATCCGTGACGAGCTGGACAAGGTCGTGGCGGAGGGGATCACCCCCGAGGAGCTGGAACGGGCCAAGGGGTCGATGCGTGGCGGGCTGGCTCTCGCCCTGGAGGACCCCAACAGCCGGATGATCCGCCTCGGCCGTGACGAGTTGGTGGGGATGCCTCACCTGTCGGTCGATGAGCGGCTCGCCAAGCTGGAGGCGGTCACCCTCGAGGACGCACAGTCGATCGCGGTCGATCTGTTCTCCGGTCAGAGGATGATCGGTGCCGTCGGGCCTTTCGACGAGGGCGACCTCGATCAATATCTGGCGGTCTAGGGGTGCTCCAGGGCTATCCCTCGATATCGAAGGTGAGTGAGCGGGGCTTCTGGCCCAGGTCGATCACACCGGCCTCGGCGTCGGTGCGCTCGATGACCAAGCCTCCCCCGAGATCGTTCCCTTCGATCGTCTCCGGCCATCCCTCGACTCGATACGAGTCGACCGGCCCGGAGAGTGACGTCCAAAGAACCGTCTCGTTGCCCTGAAGGATCTCGATCAGCTGATCCGCCCCGCCGAGCGGCGAGAGATCGGCGCCGGGGGCGGGCGCCTCGAAGACCGCCGATGTGGTCATCGCGGCCGCGGTCAGCGCCAGCGCGGCAAGTGACAGGACCAGGTTGCGGGGTCTGACGAGGCGAAACACCGAGGGTCACGGTAGGCCCCGGCCCCCGGATTCACACTGCCAATTCGACGAACTGCGAAAGGACTAGTCCGTATGCCAGGAACAGTCCGAGCACAGCCAAGGCCGGTCCCAATGGGCGTATCCCGCGAGTTCCGGCGAAGCGGGCGACTCCGAAGCCGAGCACGACCCAGAGGATCACGTCCAGGGGCCAGGCGACGATGACCGAATCGCTCAGGAAGCCGATCACCGCGGACACCGGCCCACCGGCGTAGAGAATCATCAGGCCCAGGTTCTCACAGAGACCGGTGCAAGCGTCACGGTTGATCATGGTGAGCCCGATCGCGAACAGCACGATCCCGAAGCCGAGGAGGAATGCGGTGGCGATCGCCGCGTCACGACAACCGATTCCGTCTTGTTGGGTGGGCACGAGGACGGAGATGGTAAGGCCACTGGGGCCCATAGCCGGGAGGTAGCGTTTGCCCCACCCAAGAACGGAGACACCTTGGAACCGAGAGACATCCTCCTATTGCTCCATATCGCAGCCGCCGGGACATGGCTCGGGGCGAACCTCATGCAGGCTGTGGTGCCTTCGATGGCAGCCAAGCAAGGCCCGGAGACAGTGGCCGGGTGGTACCGGGTGACAGGCCGGCTGGCGGGGCCAATCTATATCCCAGCCGGGATCGTGTTGCTGGCCACGGGGATCTGGTTGGTCCTCATCAATGACGCCTACAGCTTTTCGAGCGGGTTCGTCACCATCGGGTTCGCGGTGATCATCATCGGGGCTCTCCTCGGGAAATT
>JBOGEU010000231.1:0-5496 GCA_050741995.1 Acidimicrobiia bacterium
GAGCAGGGCGCCGGGCACATGGCCGAGGGCTATGCCCAGGCCACGGGCCGCGTAGGTGTGGTGATGGTCACCTCCGGGCCCGGAGCGACGAATCTGATCACCCCGCTTCAGAACGCCCTCATGGACTCGACCCCGATCGTGGCCATCACCGGGCAGGTTCCCACCTCGGCCATCGGCAGCGATGCCTTCCAGGAGGCATACACCACCGGACTCGCCATGCACTGCACCAAGCACTCGTACATGGCAACCAACGCCGACGACATCCCAGAGGTGATCCATGAGGCCTTCCACCTCGCCTCCACCGGTCGTCCCGGTCCCGTGCTCGTCGACATCCCCAAGGACGTCCTCAACCAGGCCACTACCTGGAGCGAGCCGAGCCTGGAGAATCTCCCCGGGTACAAACCGACCGTCTCCGGCCACCCGATGCAGATCAGGGCGGCGATCGACCTGATCGAGAAGTCGGAGCGCCCGGTCCTGTATGTCGGCGGCGGGGTGGTCAAGGCCGGTGCTGCCGAGGAGCTGCTCGCCTTCGCAGAAGCGGTCAACGCCCCGGTGGTCACCACTCTGATGGCCCGCGGCGCCTTCCCCGATCGCCACCGGCTGGCGCTGGGCATGCCCGGGATGCACGGTGTGTACACCGCGACCACCGCGATCCAACAGTCGGACGTGCTGGTCAGCCTGGGTGCCCGCTTCGACGACCGGGTCACCGGTGATCCCAAAGCTTTCGCCCCCCGGGCCAAGGTGATCCACGTCGACGTCGACCCGGCGGAGATCGGCAAGGTGCGGGTGGCCGACGTCCCCATCGTCGGCGACGCCAAGTCGGTCCTGGCCGGCCTGCTCTCCGTCCTCCGCACACGACGAGATCCGGCGGCGGCACCGGAGCGGTCGGAGTGGCTGGCACAGCTGGCGACTTGGGAGAAGAAATACCCGCTGTCCTATGACCAGGACCCGGACGGGCCGATCAAGGTCCAGCATTTCATCGAGCGGCTTCATGCCGCCACCGGTGGCGAGGCGGTGATCGTGGCCGGTGTCGGCCAGCATCAGATGTGGGCCTCCCAGTTCTGGTCGTTCAGCGACCCTCGAACCTGGGTCAACTCCGGCGGTCTGGGAACCATGGGCTTCGCCGTCCCTGCCGCAGTCGGCGCCAAGACCGCCCGGCCCGACGACCTGGTCATCGCCCTCGATGGTGACGGCTGCTTCCAGATGACCTGCCAGGAGCTGATCACCGCCAGCACCGAGAGCATCCCGGTCAAGGTGATCGTCTTCAACAACGGTGGCTATGGCATGGTCAAGCAGTGGCAGAACCTCTTCTATGGGGGACGCCTCTCATCTGTCGACCTTGGTTTCCAGTTTCCCGACTACCCCAAGCTGGCCGAGGCGATGGGCTGCGTCGGGCTCAGGGTGGATCACCCCTCGGAGATCGAGCCGGCCATCGAGAAGGTCCTGGCCGTCACCGACAGCCCGGTGCTGTTGGAGGTGGTCGTCGATGCCGAGGAGATGTGCTTCCCGATGGTGCCGGCCGGCGGCTCCAACGACAACGTCGTCATGCGCCGCGAGGACCTGTGATGCAACACACGCTCACCGTCCTCGTCGAGAACAAGCCGGGGGTACTGGCACGGGTGTCCGCGATGTTCTCCAATCGCGGCTTCAACATCCACTCCCTGGCGGTGGGCCCCACCCATCAGGAGGGGCGATCGCGGATCACACTGGTCGTCGACGCCCCGGAGTTGGAGCAGCTGAAGAAGCAGCTCAACAAGCTGGTCAACGTGATCAAGGTCCAGGAGATGGAGCCGGCGGAGGCCCTGGAGCGAGAAGTGATGATCGTTCGTGTCAGCGCACAACCGGCGGTGCGAGGTGAGGTTCGGGACACGGCGTCTCTGTTCGACGCCAAGGTCATCGACATCAGCAGCTCGACCATCACCTTCGAGGTGGCGGGCTCCCCACAACACCTGCACACCTTCATCGACCACATCTCGCCATACGGCGTGGTGGACCTGGTCAAGTCGGGCCGCATCGCCATGAAGCGCGATTCGGAGCTGTCCCCCTCGGTCGGGGTCGGTGTCGGCAAGTGAGCTCTCACCCCCGCCCTGTGATGTGCCTGGCTCGTCTGAGGCTCCTTGGCCTCGCTCTTATCTAGCCGGAAAGCCGCATCAGGCAGACCGGCGCCCATAACAGACCACAGAGACTTCAGGAGTGAGCCATGCAACATCAAGTAAAGATCTTCGACAGCACATTGAGAGACGGCGAGCAGGCACCGGGCATCGCCCTCGACCCCGAGGCCAAGGTGAGGATCGCGACCCAGCTCGCCCGGCTCGGCGTCGACATCATCGAGGCCGGGTTCCCCATCTCCTCGCCAGGTGACTTCCAGGCGGTGAGACGCATCGCCCGGGAGGTGCAGGGCCCCACCATCGCTGCGCTGGCACGGGCCCAGGCGGACGACGTCGAACGGGCTTGGGAGGCGATCAAGTACGCCGACGATCCCCGGATCCACGTGTTCCTCGCCACCTCGCCGATCCACATGGAGCACAAGCTGCGCATGAGCGAGGAGGAGGTGATCACGGCGGTGAAGCGAAACGTCACCCTGGCCCGTGAGCACACACCCAATGTCGAGTACTCCCCCGAGGACGCCACCAGGTCGAACCCGGATTTCGTGGTCGCCGTGTGCCAGGCGGCGGTGGAAGCCGGGGCGACGACGGTCAACATCCCGGATACCGTCGGCTATGCCATGCCGTCCGATTACGGGGCACTGGTCCGGAGAGTGGTGGACGAGGTAAAAGGCGACCGCGACGCGGTCGTGATCTCCACCCACTGTCACAACGACCTGGGGATGGCGGTGGCCAACTCCCTGGCCGCGGTCGACGCCGGCGCCCGCCAAGTGGAAGGGGCGATAAACGGAATCGGCGAGCGGGCGGGGAACACCTCGATCGAAGAGGTGGTGATGGCGCTGCGCGTCCGTGCCGACGCCTTCGGCGTCGATGTCGGTGTGACCACCGAGGAGATCTACGAGACCTCACGCATGGTCTCCGAGCTGACCGGCTATCCCGTCCAGTACAACAAGGCGGTTGTGGGCCGCAACGCCTTCGCCCACGAGTCGGGCATCCACCAACACGGTGTGCTCAGGGAGCGTGCAACATACGAGATAATGGATCCGGAGGCAGTAGGCATGGGAGGCTCGATGATCGTGATGGGCAAGCACTCGGGACGGGCCGCGCTGAAGCACTCGCTGGACCAGATCGGGATCGAGTTGAACGACACCGCCTTCGAGCAAGCCTTCGCCAGGATGAAGGACCTGGCCGATCAGGCAGGTGAGGTCAGCCAGGACCAGATCCGGCTCATCGCCGAGGACGCGGCCTCAGGTATCGAAGTGCTCGACGGAGTGGCAGCATCCTTCCGATGAGCAGCTATTCGGTCGCAAGAGTCCCCGGTGACGGGACCGGCCCCGAAGTGGTCGGTGAAGCGGTGAAGGTGCTCGGGGTTGCCGGTGAGGTCCACGGATTCGACATCGACTACCACGATCTCGATCTCGGCGGGGAGCGCTACCTGCGCACCGAGGAGACGCTGACCGGTGCCGATCTGCAGGCCCTGGGCAACGCCGACGCAATCCTGTTCGGGGCCGTGGGCCATCCCGAGGTGCCACCCGGCATCCTCGAGCAGGAGATACTGCTCCGGATGCGGCGAGAGCTCGACCAGTTCATCAACCTGCGGCCGGTCAAGCTGCACCCGGGGGTGAAGGGGCCGCTGCGCGACGTGGCGCCGGCAGACGTCGACATGGTGGTGGTCCGGGAGAACAGCGAAGGGCTGTATGTGGGCCAGGGGGAGTTCACCGCCAAGGGCTCACCGTTCGAGGTGGCCGTCCAGCAATCGGTGAACAGCCGATTCGCCGTGGAGCGGTGCATCCGATATGCCTTCGACCTCGCCCGGTCGCGAGGTAGGAAGCATCTCACCCTGTGCGGCAAGACCAATGTGCTGACCTACGCCTGGGACCTGTGGGCCAGGGTGTTCGAGGAGATAGGAAACGAGTACCCCGACGTGAAGACCTCGTACGCCCACATCGACGCCGCTTGTCTCTGGATGGTCGAAGACCCGTCACGGTTCGATGTGATCGTCACCGACAACATGTTCGGCGACATCATCACCGACCTCGGCGCCGCGATTCAGGGTGGCCTCGGCATCGCCTCGGGAGCGAACATCAACCCCAACGGGGTCTCGATGTTCGAGCCGATCGGCGGCACCGCCCCCGGGTTCGAGCGAACCGGCAAGATCAACCCTCTGGCTGCGATCGGCGCCGCGGGGATGATGCTCCAGGTGCTGGGAGAATCTGCAGCCGCCAACTCCATCGAGAGAGCCGTGGGCGACGTAGCCGGCTCGTTGCCCTCACTTCGCGCCGGCGAGATGGGAATCAGCACCGAAGAGGTCGGCGACCGGGTCGCCGCACTGGTGGCGGAGTCGGCGCCGGCCGGGGCATCGCTGTGAGCGCCCCTCGCACCCTCTTCGAGAAGGTCTGGGACAGCCACGTGGTCGTCGACGCAGACCCCACGCTCCTCTACGTCGACCTGCACCTCGTCCACGAAGTCACATCGCCGCAGGCCTTCGCGGGTCTCATTGCGTCAGGCCGCAAGGTGCGGCGCCCCGACCTGACCGTGGCCACCGTCGATCACGGCATCCCTACCACCGGCCGCTCGCTGGGGATCCGGGACCCGCTCTCCAAGAAGCAGATCGACGCCCTGGTCGAGAACTGCGCGAACCATGCGATCACGATGTTCGGGCTCGACGACCCCCGTCAGGGCATCGTGCACGTGGTCGGCCCCGAACAGGGTCTCACCCAGCCCGGTCTCCTCATCGTCTGCGGTGACAGCCACACCTCGACCCACGGCGCCTTCGGGGCCCTTGCCTTCGGCATCGGCACCACAGAGGTGGAGCATGTCCTCGCCACCCAGACCATCTGGCAGGCCAGGCCGCAGACGATGGCGGTGGAGGTCGAGGGCGCCCTCCCCTGGGGGGTCGCCGCCAAGGACCTGATCCTTGGCATCATCGCTCAGATCGGTGTGTCCGGCGGCACCCGCCATGTCATCGAGTACCGGGGCCAGGTCATCCACGATCTGACCATGGAGCAGCGGATGACCATCTGCAACATGTCGATCGAGGGCGGGGCCAGGGCCGGGATGATCGCCCCCGACGAGACCACGATCCGCTACATCGAGGGAAGGCCCTTCGCCCGCGAGGGCGCCCGGTGGGAGGAAGCGGTGACGGCATGGGAGGGCCTGGTCACCGACCCCGGGGCCACATTCGACAAGGTGGCGGTGATCGACGCGTCGAATCTGGTGCCGCATGTGAGCTGGGGAGTCAACCCGGCCCAGACGGTTCCGGTCACCGGTCATGTGCCCTCTCCCGACTCCTACGACGATCCCGGGCAACGAGATGCCGCGGTGCGAGCCCTCGACTACATGGCGTTGCGCCCGGGGACCCCGATCCTCGACATCGCCGTCGACCATGTGT
>JBOGEU010000232.1:0-1055 GCA_050741995.1 Acidimicrobiia bacterium
GACCCGGGTGCCGATCAGCTCAGGTCATCAGCACCGATCTTCGACGAACTCACCGACGGTGTTGAACGCCCCCTCGGCGTCCGGAAGGTCCTCCTGCACCTCGGCCACCGCGTTCCGATCGGTGATATCGATCTCGGAGAGCTTCTCGAAGCCCTCGAGGACCTTCTCGTACTCGTCAGCGATCTGCTCCGGGGGATCCAGATCCCGGAGCATGTCGAGGGCATCGTCGAGCGCGCCCGGGTCCGTCACGTTGATGTTCGAGAACTGCTCGTTGACCTCGTTGAAGCCGTCGCAGAACTCATCGATCGCTTCGCTTGACGTGCTGTCGTCGTCACCACCACAGCCGGCGGCCATCAGCAACCCGACGACCGCCACACCTGCCACTAAACGCCTCATTCAGCCCTTATGCCTCCTCGTACTTTCGGAGCTCGCGCCGTGCCACCGACATGCGGTGCACCTCGTCGGGACCGTCGGCCAAGCGCAATGTGCGGACATGTGCGTACATCGACGCCAGCGGGGCGTCGTTCGACACCCCGAGGGCGCCGTGGGCCTGGATCGCCCGGTCGATGACCCGCAGGGCCACATCAGGGGCGGCGACCTTGATGGCCGAGATCTCGATGCGGGCGCCCTTGTTTCCGACCGTGTCCATCAACCAGGCGGTCTTGAGCACGAGCAGGCGAACCTGCTCGATCTCGATGCGGCTATCGGCGATCCACTGCTGGATCACCCCCTGCTCGGCGAGGGACTTGCCGAAGGCCGTGCGCTCGCCCACGCGGCGACACATCAGCTCCAGGGCCCGCTCGGCGACACCGATGGCCCGCATGCAGTGGTGGATCCGGCCCGGACCGAGCCGGGCCTGCGCCATGGCGAAGCCACCGCCCTCGTCCCCGAGCATGTGGTCGACGGGCACACGCACGTCCTCGAAGACCAGCTCACAGTGGCCCTCGTTGTCCTGGTAACCGAACACGGGGAGGCTGCGGACGTTCGCGAGCCCGGGGGCGTCCATCGGAACCAGCACCATGGACTGCTGACGGTGAGGTGCCGCATCGGGGTCG
>JBOGEU010000233.1:0-1498 GCA_050741995.1 Acidimicrobiia bacterium
CGGGTCACTGTCGACATCTCCGAGTCTCTCCCACAGGTACAGACCGACCCCGATCTCCTGGAGCGAGTCGTCGCCAACCTCGTCGAGAACGCCCTGACCTGGTCGCCATCCGGGAAGCTGGTTCAGATCAGGGCTGGTCAGGTGGCGGGGCGGATCGACCTTCGAATCAGTGATCGCGGGCCAGGTATCCCACCGGGCTCGCTCGACGAGTTGTTTCAGCCCTTTCAGCGGATGGGAGACTCTCCAAACCGGGAGGGTGTCGGTCTCGGGCTGGCAGTGGCGAGCGGCTTGCTCGAAGCGATGGGCAATGAGCTGGTTATCGAGGACACACCTGGGGGCGGCACCACAATGGTCATTGCGCTGAAGATCGCCGGCGTGATCGACGTCCCCGTCGACGAAGGTTTCGGGCTCGTCCGTGGCTGAAGGCCCACGAATCCTGGTTGTCGACGACGAGCCTCAGATAGTGAGGGCGCTTGGGATCAACCTCAAAGCCCTCGGCTATCGAGTCGACACCGCCGGCTCGGGAGAAGAGGCGCTGCGCAAGGCCGCAGATCATCGCCCCGACACCGTCATCCTCGACCTCGGACTTCCCGGAATCGACGGCATCGAGGTGATACGCGGGCTGCGAGGTTGGACCTCGGTGCCAATCATCGTGCTCTCGGTGCGCGACGCAGAACGGGAGAAGATCGCAGCTCTCGACGCCGGCGCCGACGACTACGTCACGAAGCCCTTCGGCATGGGCGAGCTGCTGGCGAGACTGAGGGCGGCATTGCGTCGGGAGGCAGGTCCCGAAGACGCGCTGCCGGTGGTGAGCACTCACCATTTTTCGATCGACCTCTCCGCCAAGCGTGTGACAGGGACTGCCGGCGATGAGATCAGGCTCACGCCGACCGAGTGGGGCATCGTCGAGATGTTGGTCCGGCATACGGGCAAGCTGGTGACCCAGACCCAACTCCTAAAGGAGGTCTGGGGCCCACACTACGGGGAGGAGACCAATTACCTGCGGGTGTTCATGGCCCAACTCAGGCGCAAACTCGAACCCGAACCCAGCAATCCCCGCTACTTCATCACGGAGCCGGGCATGGGTTACCGATTCATGGTGCCGGATTCTCCCTACGAGACAACTTGAGCCGAGAAAGCGCAAACCGGCCGCCGGGTTGGCGTGTGTGGCGCCGTTAAGAATGAAGTGTTGGCGTCAAGAAGCCGTAGAGATATCCAGACCGTCGGGAGCGTCCGCGACGAATGGTGTTAACGATAAGACGGTGCCTATTTGGACGACGACTCAAGCGAGCAGGTTCGAGCGAGTAGCCGATGCCCGGGCTCTAAGGGCGGGGGCACGCTATTGGGTCGCCAACATCCTCCACGAATATCTCGGCCCAGGGTCGGTGTCTGATGACAACACTCCCGTTCACGTCTTCCTGCGTCGAGAGTGGCGGCCCTGTACATCTGGCCAGCTGCCGTTCACGGTGCTATCAGGTGAGGCCGTTACCGAGTCTGT
>JBOGEU010000234.1:0-3660 GCA_050741995.1 Acidimicrobiia bacterium
CGCAGCAGCCAGCGTTGGATCGACGGTGTCTTGTGGGTCGACTGGTTGTCGAGAACGACGTGCACGTCCAGGTGCTCGGGCACCGACTTGTCGATCAGGTTCAAGAACCGGCGGAACTCCTCGGCGCGATGCCGGGGCGCCACATCGGCGATGACCTTGCCCGAGGCGACATCCAGCGCCGCGTAGAGGTTCGTGGTGCATTGCGCTTGTAGTCGTGGCTGCGTCGTTGGGGCGTGCCGGGCAGCAACGGCAGGATCGGTGCTGTCCGGTCTAACGCCTGGACCTGGGTCTTCTCGTCGACACACAGCACCACGGCCGCATCGGGTGGGTTGAGGTAGAGCCCGACGATGTCGCGGACCTTGTCGATGAACAACGGGTCCGGTGAAAGCTTGAACTCGTCGACGAGGTGCGGCTTGAGACCGAACGCTCGCCAGATCCGAGATACCGCCGACTGGGACATGCCCGTCGCCTTGGCCATCGACCGGGTCGACCAGTGCGTCGCGTCGGCCGGCGTCTCCTCCAGCGTCTTGACAACCACCCGCTCCACGTCGTCGTCACCGATCGAGCGGGGTCCACCCGGGCGGGGCTCGTCATGCAGACCATCGAGGCGATGCACGACAAACCGGGCGCGCCACTTGCCTACCGTCATCCGGCTCACACCGAGACGCTCGGCGACTTCGATGTTCGAGCCACCCTCGGCGCAGGCCAACACAATCCGGCACCGCAACGCCAACGCCTGCGCGCTCGTAGGGCGCCGAGCCCAACGCTCGAGCGTGTCGCGCTCGCTGTCACTGAGCACCAACTCGGCCATCCGTGTGCCCCGCTGTCCCATCGCTGCCTCCCATCGTCGTCGATGACGACAACAGGAACGCGGCCCCGGACCCCAAAATTCCTAACTGCACACGAAACCCCGACTCAGACGACTAGCAGAGCAGTGACGCCGATCGGCGATCTGCTCGCCTGGCAGAGGGGTGCCCCGAAAGTGCCGATCGGGGACGCAGGACCGCGCCATAGCTGCCAGTGAGACTCGGGGTATGCCGTTGATCGGGGGGTCCACCAGCTCGACGGGGGTGGTGGTTACGGTCGGCGGTTCCTGCGGTCGGGTCTGACTGGGGTTGTCGCACCGAGGTTCGTTGGGTGCTTGTCGGACCCGGCCGTGGGGCTGGAACGAGGCACGCCCCGTTCCGGAGGGTGATCGAGTTCGCTGTTAGGCGCAGCGTGCTCGACACGGTCTCCTTCCCGGGACGTGCGTGCCACCCCTTGACCACTTGGAGAGAGAAGGGATGGCCATGCCCATCGTAGAAGCGCGGCGTCCGGTCACCGGTGGCATCGACACCCACCTGGATGCTCATGTCGCCGCCGTTGTGGATGTCAACGGCGGTGTGCTGGGGGTCGAGTCGTTCCCGACGACCACTGCCGGGTTCGCCGAGCTGCGTGATTGGCTGGTGGGGTTCGGTGAGATGCAACGGGTTGGTGTCGAGGGCACTGGTGCCTACGGCGCGGGCCTGGCTCGCCACCTGCGGGGTCGGGGGCTCGTAGTGATCGAAGTGGATCGACCCAACCGTCAAGCCCGCCGGCGGGCCGGGAAGTCCGACCCTGCCGATGCCATCGAGGCTGCTCGAGCGGTGCTCGCCGGGCGGGCCACCGGCATCGCCAAGAACGGCGACGGTCCGATCGAAGCGATGCGGTCGTTGTTGATCGCCAAACGATCCGGTCGCGAGGCACGCATTAGGTGTCTCAACCAGCTCCGCCACCTCGGTTTCTGCGGCCCCGATGACCTGCGAGAAGCGTTTCGCGGGGTTCCCCGCACAGCGTTGGCCGCACGAGCTGGGGGGCTGCGACCTGGTGCCGGCAGCGACGACGTCACCTACGCCACCAAGCTGGCGATGCGCACCCTGGGCCGGCGGGTGCTGGCCATCGAAGCCGACAACACCGAACTCGACACCCTGCTCGCCGACCTCGTTGAGACCACCGCTGGGGGGCTGCTCGCCGTCCCCGGTGTCGGCGTCGATACCGCCGCCATCCTGCTTGTGGCCGCGGGTGACAACCCGGAGCGGATCCGAAGCGAGGCCGCGTGGGCGCACCTGTGCGGTGTCGCACCACTGCCGGCATCGTCAGGCAAACTCACCCGCCATCGACTCAACCGGGGCGGGAACCGTCAAGCGAACCATGCGCTGTGGCGGATCGTGTTCACCCGCCTGGCATCCGATCCCCGCACCCGCGTGTACGTCGAGCGCCGTCTCAACCAAGGACGGTCCAAGCCCGAGATCACCCGCGTGCTCAAGCGCTACGTCGCCCGCGAGGTCTACCGGCACCTCCCGCGCGCCTGAGATCTGGAGCGGCGGGCCTGGCCCGATATCTGCCTGACGCCGACCGGCTGTCCTTCGATCGATCTGCCGGCCCGCCGCCCCAACCTCATCACCGGAAACGCATGGCCTGATAAGAGCTCGCCCTCGACACCGAGTGGCCCATCACTGGTCTGCCCGCGAACCCGGCGCACCTTGACAACCCATAGGAGCATCGATCTCGCGCCTCGGTGACCCGTACGGGGGCATCGCTGGTAGGCCCAGCGCGGGCCGGACATCCTGTGCGTGTGCCGGAATCCGTGCAGATCAACCCCGGACTCGTGCAGCGCATCGATCTGATGGCTGTCGCAAACCCGCGGTCGGTCCGACGGAGCATCTGGTTCTTTGGCCTTCTCGCAATCTCGACTCTGATCGGCGCCGTGTCGTCGCTGGCTGTGGACACTGGGCGATCGCCGCGATGACCTCCGCGACCGCTGCGTTGTCGGGCTTCATGTGGTGGGTGTTGCGCCGCTCGATGCGCCGCATTCCACAGACCAGCCAATGGCTCGAAGGGCTGTCGAACTCGTAGGCCCCGCCGATATCTGCCGATCTCGCGTCTCGTCGTTCTGTGCTGACGATCCGACGGGCGAGGGCCGCTCGCAGCGGGCAATACGCGCCTCCCGCGGTGCCGCCCGTCCGCAACCCGAGGACCTGTCCGTTCGGGAAAGCAGTCAACCCACCACGGTCGCCAATTGACCCGGTAGGGCCGTCGGCGCACACTCATCACATGGCGGGCGGGGTCGCCCGCCGTCCCGACCCGGGGAGGGTGAGCATGACTCGCATCCTGTGCGCTCTGGCGGTCATCTCCCTGGGAGTTCTTGCGACGGGGGTTTCACCGGCGCTCGGGGCGTTCCCGGGCGACAACGGCAAGATCGCATTCGTCAGCGACCGCGACGGTGGCGACCTCGACATCTGGACGATGAATCCGAACGGGAGCGAGCAAGTCAACCTGACCACCAGCTCCGAGGGCGAGGACGTTCTTCCGAGCTGGCGGGCCGACGGGAAGAAGATCGCGTTCATGAGCGATCGCGAGACACTGAGCAACCCCACACCCCCAGGCTTCCCCGGCCCCGACTTCGAGATCTTCGTGATGGACGCGGACGGGTCAAACCCGCGACAGATCACCTTCAACTCTCTCGACGACGAGGCCCCCGCCTGGTCGCCGAACGGCAAGAGGATCGCCTTCCAAAGGGACCTCGACCCCGTTCGCGGGCAGAACGACTACGACATCCTCACGATGCGGGCCAACGGCACCCATGAGCGCAACCTCACGAACTCGCCCGGCGTCCAGGACTTCGATCCCGACTGGTCTCCC
>JBOGEU010000235.1:0-8590 GCA_050741995.1 Acidimicrobiia bacterium
GCCACAAGTCGCGGTGGCGAAGGCCTCGTGGACCACACTGCCCTCGGCGTCCAGCACTTCGAGGCTCACCGTGGCCTCGAAGACGTTGGCCGCACCGGAGACCACCAGCGGCAGGCCGTCGTCTCCCTGGACCGGGTTGGTGACTATGACCGAGTTCAGGTGGTCGAGGAAGGAGTCCCGGGCCACGGGCTGGCTCAGATCCAGGCCCTCGGAGCCAAAAGCGGTGACCGGCTCGCCATTCACCGTGAACAGGACCGACTCGATCTCACCGACCTGGGAGGCGGTGTAGACGAGCTGGTTGAGCATGGTGAAGTCGGCGAGGGCCCCACCGGCCCCCTCGAGGAAGGCCGGGTTCATGTCGACCGTGATCATGTGCTCGGCGGCTGTCACCCCGAGCACCTCCACCTCACTCGGGATCGTGGTCGCGAAGCCGGTCGGAAGAACCAGGTCTCCGGTCACGAGCTGCAGGCTGAGCATCGCCTCCGTTGTCGACGCTGGAGCCGGAACCACGGTTTGGAACGGGACCAGCGCCGGGTTTCCGGCCAACGAGTTCTCGGGGTCCTGAATCAGGTAGACGACGGCCGCGGTCGCTTCGAGAGGGGTTGTCGACGTGGTTGTCGTGGCTTCGGTGGTGGTGGTCCCCTGTGTGCTCGAGGTGACCCCGGCTTGGGTGGTCTCGATCACCGGGACGGTCGTGGTTGTGGTCCCGACCGGCGGCACCTCACCGCCGCCCCCACCAAACATCAGGATGGGAATTGCCGCCAGGATCAGGACTATCACCGCGGCACCGGCGAACATCAGGACCGGGCTCGGCTTGGAAGCTCTGGGTTGGGTCACGGTGACTTCCTCCGGGAAAGGCGGTGGCTCTGGAGACATGGCCACCAGCCGGTTGGCAAGATCTTTCATTCTCTGGTCGTCGAATCCGCTCATGACAGCCACTCCTCGAGATGCTTCCTGGCTCGGGCGAGGTGGCGCTTGACAGCCCCGCTGGAAACACCCATTTGTTGTGCGACTGTCTCGACCGGGAGATCACCCCAATAGGTGAGGAGAACGGCTGCCCGCTGCTGGATCGAGAGTCGTTCCACTGCCTTGAGGACGTCGATGTCGACCTCCTGCGCCGGTGTCGATTCGGGAGCCGCCGTCTTCAACTCCCTGAGCCGGCGGGAGAGCGTGCTCCGATGGTGATCTGTGGCCACGCTGAGCACGGCTCGATACAGATAGGCCCGTCGGTTGACCACCTCGGGCCACTTACTCGACAAAAAGGCCTTCAAACAGGCATCGGTCACCACGTCGGCCGCGTCAAACGGCCCTACCAGGCCAGTCGCGTACCTGGTTAGCTCGACTGCGTATGACCGATATACCTGCTCGTTGTCCATCACACCTGTGGCGGTGATCATGCACGTGAGACGGAGCCAAGCAGCGGATTGGGTGACATCTCTCTGGAAGAAATCCCCACTTTCGGTTGGCTCGGGGACCGATCCTCGTTTAGGTTTGACCGGCGCCCCAAACGTCTCGGCCCCATCTGCCCATGCGAATCGCCCCCCTATTCGGCCTCTTTGCCTTTGCCATCCTGGTGACAGCCATCCTCGGGGTGCTCCAGCCAGATCAAGCGCCGGCACTGTCGGTGGAGGCGATCCGGGAGCCGGTCCCGATCAGCACCACCTCAATCACCGCCACGCCCGCATTCGATGCACACGAGGTCGTCCGGGCTCCGGACGTCGACAGCCTGGGGGTCGCAGTGGGTGACCTTGGTGTGACCACCACCACCGAGAAACCTGCCGACACGGCCGCTGCCAAGACGTCCAGCCCCCCTGCCCCATCCACCACTGCGTCTGGAGCGGTCTCCTCCCCCGCCACCACCACCCCACCGGAGCCGGAGCGCGAAGCAGGGCCGAATGGCGAGTTCGAATCCCAATTCGCGTCGAAGATCAACGGTCTTCGCGCCGACAGCGGTCTTGCCAAGCTCTCACGTGATGGCTCGCTGGACGCGAGGGCCCGGGACTGGGCGGAGCGCATGGCCGACAACGGGGACCTCTCTCATTCCGATCTCGGCAGCCTCGTCCCTCCATGGACGGCGGCTGGTGAGAACGTGGGGATGGGCGACTCGGTGAAGTCCGTGTTCGGCGCCCTCGTCGGATCGAGCGGGCACAAGTCGAACATGCTCGGCGATTACACCCATTTCGGAATCGGGGTCTGGGTCGATTCCAACGGGACGATCTGGACCGCCCATGTCTTCACCCGCTGACCGGTCTGTCGTCCTTGACTCCTTCTTGATGCACCGCTGAGACGACCATGACCTCCGATTCCGGACACTGGTGTCAGGAATCAACCAGGAGGTCCTTTCATGTACAGGAAGATGCTCGGCGTGTTCACGGCGGTCGCCGCGGCCCTGCTGTTGGTGGGTGTGGCGTGGGCGTCCGGCGATCGGGAAGACGACAACTCGAGCTCCGGCTCGATCGCCGCCTCGGCGAGATCGGAGCAGAGCGCATCGGTGTCGATCTCCAGTGACGCCACCGGAGCCAGCGTCGACGACGATTCGTCGACCAGCTCCCGTGTGGCTATCACGGCTGGAACCGCGCCCGACGACACCTCCAGCAGCTCGACATCGGTCACCGCCCCTGACGACTCCTCGACGAGCACCACGCTCGACGACAACGGTGGCACGACCGACGATGGAGACGATGGCGAGGTCGAGATTCGAGTTCCGGTGCCGGTGAGCGCCGGCCCGACGAGCTACGCGGTCGGGGCTGCCGGGACGGTCACGGTCCAGATCGCGGCCGGGTCACTGGTCCTCGTCGACATCGGTGCCAACAGCGGCTGGAGCTTCGAGATCGACGAGTCCGGTGGCAGGGACATCAAGATCGAGTTCGAAAGCGGAGACAACGAAGCCGAGTTCGAGGCCAAGCTCCGTGATGGCGAGATCAGGATCGAGATCGAGGACAGCTAGTCGCCCGCACCGAACCAGACCCGGACAACCGCCCCGCCGCCGGGGCGGTTGTTCATCTTCATGGAGCCATCGACCAGTTCGGCTGTCCTCCGCACTATGTCGAGACCGAGACCGGTGGAACCGCCTCCGCTGACTCCCCTCCCGCCGAGACCGGCAACTGCAAAGCCGGGGCCTTCGTCGGCCACCTCCAACCACGGACGCCCGCCCTCCGTCCCGACCGCCACCTGAAACCCCGTGCCCGGAGCCGTGTGGGCAAAGATGTTTCCGATCAGGGCGTCGACCACCGCCTCCACCGCCTCGGCGGCAAGGGCGACAGCGAGAGGATCCGGAGCGACGTCGAGTGACATCGACCGCTTCTGCTCGTCGGCGAGAACAGCCCAGAATGCAGACCTCGCCCTCACCACGGCCGACAGGTCGGAGCCGGCGCGACCAACGACACGTTCCGAGCGCGTGTCCTGGATCAATCGGTCGATGGCATCTTCGAGACGATCGACCTGGGAGAGCATGGCCTCCCGATCGACGGGGTCGGACAAGCTCTCGGCCTGAAGACGAAGAGAGGTGAGCGGGGTGCGCAGCCTGTGCGACAGGTCGGCCGCAGCCTCCCGCTCCTCGGCCAACAACTCCTCGAGCCGCCCCGCCAACCAGTTGAACGACTCCCCCACCTCCCGGATCTCCCCGGGCTCGCTCACCTGCACTCTGGTCTCGAGGTCACCATCCCCGAGCTGTCTCGCAGCAGAAGCCAGGCCGACGATCGGGCGCACCAGACTCTGCCCGAGGCGGTCGGCGACCCAAGCCGCAACTCCGACCAGGACCACACCCAGCAGGGCGAGCAGAAGCCAGGCCTCGATCACACCTTCGGTGAGCTCTTCATCTGTCACGAAGACATCGACGACCGCGGTGCTCTCCCTCCCGATGACGGGCAGAGCCAGCTCCCACCCACCCTCGACTTCCTCGGAGAGCGTGGCCTGTCGTGCGAGGGCAGCCTCCGCCAAGGACCCCTGTGAGGGCAGCGGCTCACCGAACACCAGATCTCGGGAGACGACCACGATGGTGCCTGGCTGAAGTGAGCCAACGGCCGACTCGATGGCGGCGGGGTCGGCGTCGATGACCACTGCCAATGCGATCAAGGATGCGGTCGACTGCGCGCTGCGCTCTGCGTCGAGCCGTGCCCGATCCGATGCCTGTCTCCGCACCAGGAGCCCGAGCGGGACCAGGAAGGCGATCACCACGAGTATCGTCGTCGCCAGGCTGAGGATGGCGAGACGGCGCCTCACCGTGCCGGATCGACCAGCTTGACACCCACCCCGTGCACCGTTCGGAGATACCGCGGCTCCTGTGCCGTCTCACCCAGCTTGCTCCGCAGCCAGGAGAGGTGGACGTCCACCGTCCTGTCGGATCCCCCATATGGCTCCCGCCAGACCTCGGCCATGAGCTCTCGCTTGCTCACCACCTCCCCCGCCCGCTCGGCCAGCGCCCGAAGCAGGTCGAACTCCTTCGGGCTCAGGTTGAGCAATTCGCCGTCGAGAGCGGCCTCACGGGCGGCAGCGTCGATGGAGAGCCCGCCTACCCGGATAACCCCGCCTTGAACGGGATCCTGGCCGCGACGGAGGATGGCACGGACCCGAGCCTCCAACTGTGCAACGGAGAACGGCTTGACCAGATAGTCGTCCGCTCCCGCGTCGAGGGTGCGGACCACCACATCGTCGGCGCCCCGGGCGGTGATCACCACGATCGGCACCTGGCTGACGGCGCGGATCATCCGCAGCAACTCGGTGCCGTCCAGATCGGGCAGGCCGAGATCCATGATCACGAGGTCCGGACTGCCCTTCACCGCCAATTGCAGGCCATCGAGGGCCACCGCGGCGCCGTCCACGTCGTGGCCCTGGGAGGCGAGCGCATCGGCCACGAGACGTCTGATCTCGACGTCGTCCTCGATAAGAACGATCTGAGCCATTGGCCGAGCAGGTTATCGGCGGCTCCGAACGCCGGGGCCTCCTTGATGAGACCTTGACTCCTCCTTGAGGAGCTGATCAACGGATTCCTGGGAGAATGTTCCGGTGAGCAGATGGAGCCTGGTCGGCGCTTGGGTGGTGGTGGCGGCACTGGCCACCCTGGTGACATGGCAGATCGTGAGCGCGGCCGACGCCCAGGTGAGTGAGCGCCCGATGGAGGCACTCGACGTCGGTGCCGTGGTTTCGACAGACCGCTCGACCACATCCACCCTCGTCCGCACCACCAGCAGGGAAGGCATCGATCCGACGACGACCACGACCTCCAACGAAGCGACCACCACCACGACGCCCGATGCGACCACGCCGACCTCGGCCGACACGACTACGGCTCCTTCGGCGAGCCCGCAGGTGAGGATCATCACAACCGGGGGCGGGACCGTGGTGGTCAGCTATGAGCCGGGTGAGGTCGTTCTCCAAACGGCGGCGCCCGCGCCGGGGTTTACCGCTGACATCAAAAAGCAGGGCCCACCTGACGTCGACGTGGAGTTCGAGAGCGAGTCGTCCAAGTTCCGGGTCGAGGCCGATTGGGACGGCCAATTGATCGTCGAGATCGACTCAGACGTCGATTAGCAGATGAGGGCGTCACGTCCGGTCTGCTCCTCGCGGATCCGTGCCACGAGATGCTCGATGAGCGTCCAAGCCAGCTCAGGATGAGCCTTTACCAGTGGGCGGAACTCCCATTTCGAGATGACCATGGTCTCGATGTCGGTTTCGGCAAGGACCGACGCCGACCTCGGGGCGTCGTCGACCAGCGCCATCTCGCCGAAGAACTCGCCGGGTCCGAGGGTGGCCACGGTCCTGGCTCCCCGCACCACCTTGGCCTTTCCGTCGGTTATGAGATGAAACCCGACGCCGCCATGACCCTCGGTCATGATGGACTCACCCTCGCTGTGGAAGGTGTCCTTCCCGGTCGCGAGGATCCGCTCCAGGTCCTTCTTGCTCAAGCCGCGGAACAGAGGCACCGAACCCAGTAGATCCATCTTCTCCTGCTTGGTGGCCAAGACGCCTCCTCCGGCTCGCGTGCGTGAGTCGCTCGATCATATCTCCGGCCGTGGCTCCGCGCTCGGCTCCGGCCTGAACCCTGCAACTCGGTGACCTTTCAAGTCTGCAATTACTCGAACCCGGCGAGAACAGTTCCGGGTACCTGTCGACCGTGCGCAAGATCAGCGACGAACGAGGCTGGGACGGGATCCTGGTTTTGCTCGACGACTACTTCGGCTGACCTGCGAGGAAGGTCGCGATCCAGTCTGCGAGTCGCTCCGAGTCCGGGAGCCCGTTGAGACTCGCCAACCCTTCCACCACGGTCTGGTCCGGGATCACACGTCCCCTCCCCAATTCCATCAGTGTCCGGGAGAATGCGACGTCGAATTCGGGATGACCCTGGATGCCGATCATGTGGGCGCCCATACCCAGCATCGATATCGGGCAATGGTCGTTCCAGCCCAAGACCTCGCTACCCGGAGGGATCGTCGCCACCTGGTCCTGATGGCTGGTGAGCACCCGATACGAGTCGCCGAGGCCGAGACCCTGCCTCACCGCGACCTCCTTCAGCCCCACCCCCCAACCCCGCTCCGACCGGACAACGGTGCCGCCGAGCGCCTTGGCGATCAGTTGGTGCCCGAAGCAGATTCCGACGAAGGGGACGTCCGTTGCCGCAACCCTGCGAACGAACTCCTCGAGAGCCCTGATCCATGGTTGGTCGTCGTTGACCGAGTGGCGGGACCCGGTGGTGATCCAGGCGTCGCATTCGGCCGGGTCGGCCGGAAGCTCCCCGTCGATCACGTCGTAGGGGACGATGTCGACTTCGTCGTGACCGGCGAAAACCCGGCGAAAGACGTCGGCGTAGTCCCCGTATACCTCCCTCAATTCCAGTCGCACATGATCACAAAGCAGCAAGCCGAGGCGCATGGGACCCATTGTGGCGCGGCGCGTGATTCGGTGCCCTCACTCCGATGTCTCTGCTCGGACCGTCCCCCTTGAAACGAGGGGAACAACTCAAACTGTCAACCTCACGATCGGCCTCGTGTCGTTGCGACGGATGATCTCCACGAAGCCGTGCTCCTCGAACATCCCCAGGATCCCGGTGAAGTAGTCGACCACCGAGGCCCGCTCCCCGTCGACCGGGTAGGCCTCGATCACCGCGGCCCCTTCGTCCTTTGCGTACTCGATGGCGGCGGCGAGGAGCCCGGCACCGACCCCGCGTCTCCGGTGCCCGGTGCGAACCACGAAGCAATTGATCGACCAGCTCTCGACATCGTCCACCGGCTTGAGCAGACGTGATCGGGCCAGGGTTGGGAACTCGTCACGGGGGCCCACCTGGACCCAGCCCACCGGTTTGTCGCCGACGTATCCGAGCAGCCCTGGCGGGCGACCCTCGGATGCCCTGTCTGCGAAGCGGTCACGATTGTCCCGACTGTCGCCAAATCCCGCATCGGGTCGCCGCCAGTGCATGCAGAAGCAGCTCCTGGCGACTCCGCGGTCGCCAAAGACCTGCTCCATGTCCGGAAAGAGGTCCGGGGTGAGAGGCCGACTGGTCATCATTCCCAGATCGGTCTCGCACCGATAGGACCAACCGGCGTCAGGCACCGAGCGGCTCCTCGGCGTCGCAGTGGGTGCCAAAGGCCAATTCGATCACTTCGGCATCCCGCAGCCATGGGGACAGCGTGGTCTCGGATCCGGAGTCGACGTGACGCCACCAGAACTTCCTCATCGACCTCTCTCGCCGCTCTTCGTTCAACTTTCGGACCATCTCATAGGTCGCTATGGGGAGCATCTTCTTCCTTCCTCAACTGATGTCTACGCTAGGAGATGATGCGGACAGGATCTGTCCGCATGCTCGCCGACAATCGAGGATGGATGGACAGCGCGGAGCGACTGCTGAAGCTGCTCGGCCTGCTCGAGGGGCGCATCGACTGGACCGCCGAGGAGCTGGCACGACGACTCGAGGTGACGCCGAGGACGGTTCGCCGCGACGTCACCCGATTGCGCTCCCTGGGGTATCCCGTGGAGGCGATGGCCGGGCCCGGCGGCGGCTATCGGCTCGGTGCCGGCGGGAAATTGCCGCCGTTGCTTCTCGACGATGAGGAGGCCCTGGCCGTAGCCGTCGGTCTCCGCGTAGCCGTCACCGCCGCCGTCGGCGGTCTCGAGGACGCCTCGCTCTCCGCCCTCGGCAAGCTCGAGCACGTGCTCCCTCCCCGGCTCCGAACTCGCCTCGAGGACGTCTCGGTGGCGACGGTCTCCACGGTCGGGCCCCCCTCCACCCGGGTCGATCACAACGACCTCGCCATAGCCGCGTCGACGATCCGGGCCGGCACCCGTCTTCGATTCTCCTACACCGATGCCGAGCGTCGGGAGACGGAGCGCCATGTCGAGCCGAATCGGCTGGTGCATACTGGGCGGCGCTGGTACCTGGTTGCATTCGACCTGGATCGTGACGACTGGCGGACGTTCCGGCTCGACCGGGTCAGTGACCCCCGGGCCACCGGGATGCGATCGGCGAAGCGCAAGGCCCCGGACCCGGTGGAGTTGGTGCGACGTGGGATCTCGATCGATGCCTGGTCGCACCGGGCTCTGGTTCGCCTCCACGTCCCCATGGACCAGGCGGAGATGATGATTCCCCCGACGGCCGGCG
>JBOGEU010000236.1:0-7736 GCA_050741995.1 Acidimicrobiia bacterium
ATCGCCTCTTCGACGTGGTCCAGGGCCGCATCGGGGTCGGGGGTGACCACTGCGAGGATGTTGCGCACTCGTGACAGCCGGAGCGAGTCTTCCCCCTCATCTGCAGCCAGCAGGGCACGGTCAGCCATCTCTCCCGCCTTGATGGTCTCGCCGGTCCGGTGTGCGAGCAGGGCCCAGTCGGCGTAGACATCGGCGGGGGACGGATGGGTCTCGATCGACCGCTCGAAGCGTTCTTCCGCGACCTGAAACCGGCCGAGCTGCCGCTCCACCTCTCCGGTCCGATGCTCGATGATCCCGATCAGATCGGTCCCGGCATAGGCCTCCGCCAGTGTCAGTTCTCGGCTGGCCACCCCGTACTCGCCGCCTGCCATCGCCAGCTCTCCCATGGCGAGCCGGATCCCGGCCACATCGGTGTCGCCCAGGGCGAGAGCGGTCTCATAGGACCTTCGTGCCGAATCGTTGGCGTGTATCGACCTCGCCAGGTCTCCTGCCAGGTGAAACCAGGAGGCCGCCTCGGGCTCACCGGCAGCCTGATACTGGCCCGCCACCGCCGCCGCCAGCCGTGGGTCGGTCCGGGAATGGGCTCGTTCGGCGAGGGCGTGCCCCGCCCTCCGATGGAGGAGCCGGCGCCGGACCATGGATGTCGATTCGTAGGCGACGTGTTCCAGGGCATCGAGGGTGAAGCTCAGCCCGTCGGACTCGGGTAGCTCCCGGAGCAACCCGGCCGTGACCAGCTCCTCGACCGCGTCCACCACCTCCTCATCGCTCCGGCCGCTGGTCTCGCGGAGGAGGTCGGCGTCGCAAATGCCGTTGAGGACGGAGGCCGCGGTGAGGATCTGACGACCGAGGTCGCCTACCTCGCGCAATCTCGACTCCATGTACCGGCTCATGCCGGCCGTGGCGGAGCCGGCATCGTCGCTGATCAGGGCCTCGGCGACGAGGAGGGGAACCCCGCCGGTGAGTCGACGCAGCCGTATGGCGGCGGTCTCGTCACCTTCGACCAGGGGAGCCAGATGCTGGACGCCGAGAGGAGCGATCTCCAGCGTCTGATCGGAGTTGGCGATCATGTCCTCCGTCCCGGGGTGGAGATCGTCGCCCGGTCGCAGGGCCACCAGCATCAGGATCGGCAGGGTCGAGACCCGCCGGGCGAGATAGGCGAAGAGGGAGGCCGAAGCGGGGTCGAGCCATTGGGCGTCGTCCAGGATCATCAAGATCGGGCGCTCGTTGGCGAGCGCCGAGATCACCGTGAACACCCCTTCGAGGAGTCTCAATTCGCCAAGCCGATCCTGCAGCGTGTCGGGGGCGGTGAGCCTCATCTCCGGCACGAGCCTTCCTAGCTCGGTCATCGCCCATTCCGGGACCTCGGGCCCCATGCCTGCGATCTGTGGGGCGATGGCGCGAAGCAGCTGGGTGGCCACGCCGTAGGGGAGCGCCTGCTCCATGCGAAAGGAGCGGCCGATGAGAACTCGTCGATCCTGACTCGCCGCTTCTCCCGCCAGCTCTTCGAGAAGCCGGGTCTTGCCCATCCACGGTGCCCCGGTCACTGTGATCAGCCGGCCTGGAGCCTTCCTCGTGTCCCGCAGCGCCTGGTGGAGGGTTTCGAGCTCTGCCTCCCTGTCGATGAGATCGGCGGGGGCACGCCGCGGTGGGGTCTCCGCCTTGACCTTCCGACGCGCCCCGGGCGCCGGTGGCAGGTCCTCGTCGAGGATCGCCTCGTACAACTCCGTCGTCTCTTCGAGAGGCGGGACGCCGAGCTCCTGCTCGAGGATGGAGACACAGTTGCGATAGGCCTCGATCGCCCCCGGCCGGTCGCCGGCCCAGGCGTGGAGCAGCATCAGGAACCGGTGCGCCGGCTCATGCAGCGGGTCGAGCTCGATCCACTTCGATACCGATGAAATCGCATCGGGGTACTCACCATTGGCGGCCAGGGCCGTGGCGAGACGATTGAAGGCGGCTCCGACCCGGAGCCGGGTCGACTCGGCCACACCTCTTGTCCAATCCTCGAAATCAGGTGAAGTCTTCACCGAGAACCCTTCGAGGAAATCGCCGCGATAGAGGGAGGTGGCCCGGCGCAGATGTGGGATGCATGCACCGCACACGTCGCCGGCGTCGTGTTCGTGATGGCCGGTGGCTACGAGCTCGGCGGACAGCACGTCGAGATCAGACGAAACGTCCCCCACCAGCATGACCAGATTTCGATCGGCCTCGATCAGATCGGCTCCACCGGCGCCCCGTAACGCCGAGAGGGTTCGGCGCAATGTGGCTCGCGCCCTCTCCTGTGAGGATTCGGCCCACAGCAGCGCCGCCAGAGAGTCCCGGGAAGCGGACTTCTCGACGACGAGATATGCGAGGAGGGCGATGGCCTTCCTCGTATCCACGACGATGGGGCGGCCATCGATCGACACCTCGGGAGGCCCGAGCAGGAGAATTTGGAGCATGGGATTCCGGTCGGGGCAAGATAGACCGCCGTTACGAGCTATCCGGAATGTCCGAGCCCGGAACGCGGCCGGGGCTGCTCCGGCACCTGGGGTCGTAGCGGAGCGATGACGGTGCCGAACCCGTTGAAGTCGCCGCAGTAGAGGTCGATGCCACGGCCCGGAACGCGGGTGATCCATGGGCTCGCTCTTGGTCGTTGCGCTTTCGTAACGTCGGTCGGAGAGGATCACGATGTGGACAGAGGTGGAGATCGATGAGACGCGGGAGGGTCGTCGTAGCCTGGGCCTGTCGGCCGGGGTCTTGGTGAGGGAGATTTGAGAGGAAGAGTCGTACCTTTCCTGCTCGGGGCCCTTCTTGTGTTGCTGGTGGTGGCACGGGGCGCGGCGATGTGGTTCGACCGCGGCTCGAACGAGGTGGAGAGGCTGCTGGACCAGCGGTGGGCCGTCACCTTCTTCGCCTTTCCGGTAGTCGGGGTGTTCTTGGCACGCCGACTGACGTCGAACGCCGTGGGCTGGCTGTTCATTGAGATGGTCCATCGTCGGTTCAACCGATCGAACTTCGACGCCCCGCGGGTGATAGAGAGGTTTGCGGGTCACTTCAGGTCGACAGCAACGGTGTCATCGAGGGGTGGGTTGGCGTTGTGTCGGAAACGATGCAACCTTCACTGGTAGCGATCGGGGTGAGGGAGGGAAAGTGAGGACGGTCTGGCTCGCCTTGGCCCTCGTCGTCGCTACCGGGGGGATCCTCGTCGGGATCATTGGCCCGGCCATGGCAGGCGGTGACCGGCTGTGGCCTGTCGTCTGGTTGCTCTGGGCGCCCGTCGGCTTCTTGATCCTGAGCAAGCGTCCCGGCAACGGCGTGGGTGCGGCCTCCCTCTTGATCGGCACTACCTGGGGGGCGGGGTTCGCTCTCCTCACCTTGAGTGCCGTCCTCCCACCGGGGCCGGCCCCGGCTTGGGTGGAGCTCGCCGACACCCTGCTCGGTGTCGCCCCGTGGTTGGCCATCATCTGGTTGCTGCTGGTGTTTCCCTCGGGGGGCTTGGCCGGCCGGTCGGAACGAGTGGTAGGCCTCTTGCTGGCGGGCTTCGGAGCCGTGGCCACGCTTGGGTTCGCCGTTGACTCGTCCCCTATGGAAATGACCGGGCTGGTCAGCCCCCTAGCCGTTCCCGCTCTGGCAGGAATCGCATCGGCCATCACCGGCGATGAGTCGTTCCTGGTGGTGATGGCCCTGGTCCTTGCAGCCGTCGTCCTCCTGGTGACCAGATGGCATCGAAGCACCGGGGTGGAGCGACTCCAATACCGCTGGCTGCTGATGGGCGCCGGCGTCTTCCTGGTGGTCACGACCGCCGGCCAGTTCCTGCCAGAAGATTCGGCCCTGGACTGGTTGTGGCTGGTGGGAGGGGCCGCAATCCCGATAGCGATCGGTGTCGCCGTCCTCCGCTTTCGACTCTATGACATCGACCGCCTCATCTCACGGACCGTTGGTTACCTGTTGGTGGTCGGGCTGTTCGCCGTCGTCTTCTTCGGACTGGTGACCGCAGTCAGCTCGCTTCTCCAAACGGAGAGCGACCTGGCGATCGCCGCCTCCACCCTGGCAGTGGCCGCCCTTTTCAACCCGATCCGAAAGCGGGTCCAGACCTGGGTCGACCGCAGGTTCAACCGATCCCGCTACGACGCGCAGCGGGTGATGGACCGATTCGCCGGGTCCCTTCAGGACCGGGTCGACAGCGACGAAGTGGTCCGGGGTTGGGTCGGAGTGGTGTCCGAGACCATGGAGCCGGCTTCGGTGGCGATATGGATGCGAGAGAAATGAACCGGCTCGCCTCCAAGTTCGTCGTAGTGGTTTGGGCCTCGCTCATGGTGACAATGGCGGTTCTGTCGGTGACTCTCTCCACCGTCAGCATCGACTCCACCGCCGGGATTCTGACTGCAGCCCTCTGCTCGGTGCTGGTGGGCGCCGTCCTAACCGTCAAGGTGTCCTCGAACTCCGTGGGCCCGCTTGCCCTCGTGGCCGGATCGGCCTGGATCATCTACCAATTCGGAAATGTATACGCCACTGCATCGCTCACCTCGGGCTCCGACCTCCCTGGCCAGTACCTCTCGGGGTGGATCGGAGCTTGGGTCGGGGCCTTCTTCCCGATCGGTGTGAGTCTGTTGATCCTGTGTTTCCCCACCGGCAAGCCGATGGGGTGGTGGCGTGCGGTCGCGATCGCCCCGGTCGTCGGAGCGGTCTCGACCCTGATCGGTGCAGCGGTCATTTGGGGCGTACCGCTCGCGAAGCTCGTGGATGCCGAGCGAGTCGGTGAAGTGCAGGGATACGGACTGGTGGACGCCGGGTTCATCCTGGGATTCGTCTCCGCTGTCCCGGCGGCGATGTCGGTGGTTGCACGGTATCGGAAGGCAGCGACCGTCGAGCGGCTCCAGATCAAGTGGCTGTTGGCGGCAACCAGCATCTTCGCCATGGGCTTCGTGGTCACGGTGGCAACCGACGACGCCAACGACACTCTGTGGTGGTTGTTGTCCCTCGCCCTCGCTGCGATTCCGATTGCGATCCTCGTCGCCGTTCTCCGTTACCGCCTCTATGAGATAGACCGGATCGTCTCCCGCACCATCAGCTATCTGCTGGTGGTTGGGTTGCTGGCCGCGGTGTTCTTCGGTGTGGTGACCGCGGTCGGCTCGCTCCTCCAGACCGAGAGTGACCTGGCGATCGCGGCATCGACCCTGGCGGTCGCCGCGTTGTTCAACGCGGTTCGCAAGCGGGTCCAGGGTTGGGTGGATCGCCGGTTCAACCGGTCCCGATATGACGCCCAGAAGGTGATGGATCGGTTTGCCGGGTCGCTGCAGGATCGGGTCGACAGCGAGGCCGTGGTCCAAGGCTGGGTGGGGGTGGTGTCCGAGACGATGCAACCCGCCTCGGTGGCGGTGTGGGTGAGGGAAGGCTGATGACGGTGACGATGGCGGCGAGGGTTCCGGTCGCTGGGTCGACTCAGGACGAATGTCGTAACGTTTTCGGGACGATGGGGAGATAGAAATGGGGCCATGGTTCAGGTGATGAAACGACGCAGGACCGATGAAGCAACGTCCAATCCGACTCCGGCGTCGGTGACCGAGTCGAAGACCCGGCTCATCGAGGCGATTCCGATCCCGGCCGGCGACCCATTGGAGACTCTGCTTCTCTCGTCGGGCGGGCCGTTGGTCCTTCAGGGCCTCGAGCTCGAGTCGGAGACCCTCGAAGCCATCAGCTCAGCCGGAGTGGAGCTGATCGTGCCCCTGATCGGCCAAGGCGAGCTGCTCGGTGCTCTCTACCTGGGCCCTCGCCTCTCCGACCAGCCTTATTCCACCGATGACCGCCGTCTCCTCGGCAGCCTCGCCTCCCAGGTGGCCCCGGCGATGAAGGTGGCTCAGTTGGTCCGTGAGCAGCAGGCCGAGGCAAAGGAACGCGAGCGCATCCAGCAGGAGCTCCAGGTCGCCGCATTGATCCAGCAAACCCTGCTTCCGAAGGTGCTGCCCTCCATCCCCGGCTGGCACGTCGACGCCTTCTATCGGCCCGCCCGAGCAGTGGGCGGAGACTTCTACGACTTCATCGATCTCGACGACGGTCGGCTAGGGGTCGTGATCGGTGACGTCACCGACAAGGGTGTGCCGGCAGCGTTGGTGATGGCCACCTGCCGATCGATGCTTCGAGCCGCGGCGCAACGACACACCTCGCCTTCGGCCGTTCTCGCCGACGTCAACGACGCACTGGTCCCGGAGATACCACCGGCCATGTTCGTCACCTGTCTCTACGCCATCATCGACACCGAGGCCGGCGAGATCGTGTTCGCCAACGCCGGTCACAACCTTCCCTACGTCCGCAGCGCCGACGGAGTGATCGAGCTGCGGGCCACCGGGATGCCGCTCGGGCTGATGCCGGACATGCCCTATGACGAGAAGCGATACGAGATGGCGCCGGGCGAGGTCATGGTGCTGACCAGCGACGGCATCACCGAGGCTCACAGTCAGGAAGGCGAGATGTACGGCTTCCCCCGGCTCATGGGCCAGGTCGCCCAGAAGCCGTCCGACGGTGACGTGGTGACGGCATTGGTCGCTGACCTGGAGAGATTCACAGGCGACGAAGCCGAGCAGGAGGATGACATCACCCTGGTCGTCGTGAAGCGGACCTCGTCCGCGCAGGATTCCGCCTCGAGCTTTCTCCCCCTGGAGGGGGGAGTACCGCCGAAGGCGGGGAGGGGGGACTCGATTCTCCCCCTGGACGGAGGAGTACCGCTGAAGGCGGGGAGGGGGGACTCGATTCTTCCCCTGGAGGTATTGGACAGGTTCACCCTTGCCAGCGAAGAGGGGAACGAGCGCATCGCCATCGACAAGGTCACGGCTGCCGTAGATCACCTCGGGCTGGACCCCGCCCGGTTGGAGCGACTCAAGACCGCGGTCGGTGAGACAGTCATGAACGCCATGGAGCACGGCAACCAGTACCGGCCCGAGTTGGACGTCGGAGTCGAGGTCGTTGCCACCGACGTTGTGGTCAGTGTTCGCGTTAGCGATCACGGCGGCGACAAGCCGATGCCTGAGACGGTGACTCCTGACATAGCGGCCAAGCTGGCCGGCGAACAGTCACCGAGGGGCTGGGGGTTGTTCCTGGTCGAGCAGATGGTCGATGAGGTGCGGTCGACGAGTGAGGGCGGATCACACACGATTGAGCTTGTCATGAACCGGGAAGGAGATTCCTGATGGATAACGCGTTCGAGGCGACAGTCACCAAGATCGATGACGGCACCGTGGTCGTCATGAGCGGGACGGTGAACCGGGCGGCCAAGCTGAAGCTCGAGGCGGCATACGATGAAGCGGTGTCGGTGCCGGGGAGGGTCCTGCTCGACTTCCGGGGAGTCGACTACATCAACTCCACCGGGATCGCGGTCATCGTCGGGGTACTCGCCATGGCCAGGGCCGAGGATCGGGAAATGGGGGCCTTCGGGCTGACCGATCACTACCGGGAGGTGTTCACCATCACCCGGTTGGCCGACTTCATGACCATTTACGAAGATGCGACGGCTGCGGCTGCGGCCAGGTGAGGAGAGGAACCATGCCAACCGCCAATGTGACAATGACCGTACGAGACGCGACGCCCAGCGTGCGTGTGATCGACATATCGGGTGAGATCACCGGATTCTCCGAGAAGGAGATCTCCAGCGCACACGAGGAGGCGTCGCAAGGCGGAGTCGATGCCGTGGTCCTCAACTTCGATGACCTGGAATACATGAACAGTGGTGGCATCGGACTCCTGGTCACCACCCTGATCCGGGC
>JBOGEU010000237.1:0-1442 GCA_050741995.1 Acidimicrobiia bacterium
CGACGTGTCGCCGGCGAGGAGGAGTACGCCGATGCTCAAGATAGTTGAAGAGTCGATTGTTGGAACGCCTTCCGCTCTCGGGGAGGGAGTGGAACTCGACGAGTCGTGTCGTCTGGCCGCCCAGGAGATGCTGGCGGTTGCCCTGGAGACGGAACGGCGGGCCCATCTGGAGGCCCACGCCGAGGTGAGGGGACGGGTGGGCCGACAGATGGTGGTGGGCAACGGGTATCTGCCCACTCGGGAGCTGACGACACCGGCGGGTCGGGTGGACGTGACCGCCCCTCGAGTTCATGACCCACGTCCGGATCATGGGTTCTCACCGGCGATCCTGCCTCGGTATGCGTCGGTCTCCGAAGATGACCGAGGTGCTGCCAGTGTTGTATCTCCGGGGCCTTTCGACGGGGGACTTCGCCGTGCCTTGGCCGAGTTTTTCGGCTCCGACGCTGGCCTGTCCCCCTCGACGATCCAGAGGCTCGCCGTCTGCGCCCAATTGAGTCTTGAGGGGGGGGTCTTCGTTGGCGGGTCAGGACGTCATGGTTATTGGAGAGCGTCGCGTGCTTTCCAATCAGCGATCTCGTGGCTTTGTGCAGACCGGTATTTGGCTGTCCCAGTGCTGTGAAAGCCACACATGGTTTGCGCGGCAAGCGCTTCACAGTCGAGATCGATGTGGCTGGCCCCATGCATGTGACCCAACTCATGGGCGACTGCCCCACGCAGGTCTTTCTTGCCGGCGGCAACCGTGGTCGAAGAGCTGATGTGCCAGGTGAAGCCCGACGGTGTCGTATCCATTCCGACAAGTCCTCGAATGATGTACTCCTTGCCATTCGTGAACCCAGTGGTAGCCCAGGTGAATCCCGATCCCGAGATCGGGCAACCCTTCACGTACGCCCGGCCCGCGGGAACACCAGTGAAGGTGCCGCACGGTACCGCTGACATGCTTAGTGTCCCTCCATAGTCGATGAGCTCCGGGGGAGCAGACACATTGTTCCAGGTAAGACGCCCATTGGCCATCTCAGCGTCAGCTGTTGCCGAATTGAACGGCGCGGCGTCATTGTTTGAGACGTAGAGATCCATGTCGCCATATGCCACGTTGCTCCAGAGCAACGGCCAATGGCTCACGGATGCGAGGACTGGAATACCGGCTGCCAATAGGGCGCCGGCGCACATGGCGACGATAAGCACCCGAACCTTTCTCCTCAGCATCATTCCTCCAAGCCCCAAGGCAGGGGGTCGGGCACGGTATCGGGGCAGAAGACGGCATGGGTGGCGAGGAATCCTCCGCGAGGGGCGGGGGATATCTCGATTAGCCAGTCCGCATCCTCTTCTGGTGTAGCAGGGACGGGCATGTAGAAGGTCGTATCGTCGAGCTGAACCAAGCGCTCGATCGTCGCCCCGTCGGGTCGGCCCCCTCCATCGATGACGGCCTGCCTAACCTCGTCACC
>JBOGEU010000238.1:0-6898 GCA_050741995.1 Acidimicrobiia bacterium
GGCGGACGATGATCCGTCGCCGCACCGGATCGGCCAGGGCGGCGAACGCCCGGTCGAGCCGGTCGTCGGCAGTCGGATCCAGGTCCATAATCAACCATTCCTTTTATCAATGTACTAGTTGACTAGAAGATACGACAGAGGGACATGGCTGTCAAGGGGGGATGAATGGCCGGTCAAATGGCGCCTGCCGCCAGGGAACAAAAGGGTCTACGACCCGGTCTCGGTGAGCCCCAGCTCCTCGGAACGGCGCAGCCAACGGGCTATGTCGAGCGGGGTGATGATCCCTGTGATCTCGCCCTCCTCGACCACCAGGACCCGGTCCTCGCCCTGCTGCCGCAGCTGCTCCATGACCTGGTCCATCGGCGTGTCGGCACCGACCGTGCACGCCTGGTCCAGCGGTGTCGTGGCGGTCCATACCTGGCGAATCTCCCACTGGTCACGCGGGATCTGGCGCACGGCTCGCAATGTGATCAGCCCGGTTCGCTCCCCGTCCACGGGGAAGGCGGAATGGTCGTATCGCAGGAAGTAATTGTCGACGGCGTCGGCGATGGTCGTGTCCGCCGCGATGGTCACCAGCTCAGGAGTCATTATGTCGCCGGCACGGACCTCGTTGAGAAGACGCCGGATCACCACCTCCTGGTCTGCCTGGGCTGCCGCCTGGAACAAGAACCATCCGATTGCGGCCATCCACAGCCCGCCCAGATCCCCACCGAACACCGAGAGCAAGCCGTACCCGGCGAGTAGGCCGCCGACCACTTTGCCCACCATGGCCGCCCGCCTCGTCGCCCGACCAACATTGCCACTGGATCTCCACAGGAATGCCCGGAGCACTCTTCCGCCGTCGAGGGGATAACCGGGCAGGAGGTTGAAGGCGCCAAGGGCCAAATTGATCCAGCCCAGGTAGCCGCAGGCGTAGAGGACCGATTCCGGCAGGGCCTCCCCACCCAGGTTCACCACCAACCAGAGGACGCCGGCAATCACGAAGCTGGTCAACGGCCCGACCACACCGACCAGGAATTCGTCCCTGGGTGTCTGGGCCTCCGTTCGGGTTCTGGTGACCCCACCGAACAGGAAGAGTGTGATCCCTTCCACCGGGATCCCCAACCTTCGAGCCACCACCGAATGACTCAGCTCATGGATCAGCACGGACCCAAAGAAGACTGTCGCCGACACCGCGGCGAGGGTGACCCGTGCCGTCCCAGACAAGTCGGGGAACTTCATGGTGAATTGGGCGTAGAACGACCAGCCGACCAGGAAGGCGAGCACCAGCCAGGAAGCGTCGACCCGGACCTCGATGCCGAGAAAGCGCCCGAGTCGGAAGGCGTTCGCCACGTCTACCTCCTCACCTCGAAGAACGTTGTTCGCCAACAGCGTAGGGGCTGAGCCTGACCTGGAGCCCTCTCGTTGGCTCAGGATTCGGGGCCGGCCAGGCGTCCCACCGCGATCATCACCGCGAGCTGGGGCCCTTCGTTGTGAATGCAACCGAGTGGGAGCCGATCGAGGTGAACGAGCGAGCCGCTTCGAAAGACATATCGGCGGCCGCTGAGGCCCTCCAGCTCGATATCACCCTGATAGACGAGGACAATCTTGCCCGCCCATTCCAGAGGACGATAGGGACGACAGCTCCCGGGCGGGATGCGGATCATGCGGCGGGTGAGACCGGCAGGTAAGCGACCGGTGGCCAGACTCCGTGTGGGTGGCGCCGGTCCCGATGAGGTCACACCAAGGACGGGAGCTCGAAGGCCTCGAACAGCGAGGGCTCGGCAAAGGTGGTCATCTCGACCACGGCACCGTCGTCGATTCCCAGCACCACCAGGCTGAATGCTCGATACCGATCGTCACCCCAGGCGCGGAGATAGTTGGCGACGGCTGGTTGACGGTTTGCCCGGGTGGCGACGCACCGGAACTCGCCAAGGGAATTCATGTTTTCCATGAAACCCGGCGTGATCTCTTCCTTGCCGTCCCAGACCATCCCCATCGGCGAGATCGTCAGCCGGGCGTCGTCTGCCAACATCGCAACAACCGCCGCCGGATCCGCCCTCTCGTGGGCGTCCATGTACTGCTCGACGAGACGCCGCTCTTGCTCGGTGGCCGGCCTTGGAGAAAACTCCGCGGCGTCACCCGCTCGATACGTCGCCAGAGTGGCTCGGGCTCGCTGCAAGGCGCTGTTGACCGCCGCAACCGAGGCATGCAACACGTGGGCGGTCTCGGCCGCGGAGAAGGCAAGCACGTCGCGCATGATCAGGACTGCCCGCTGTCTTGGTGGAAGCAGCTGGATAACGGCCAGAAAGGCCAACTCGATCGTCTCCCTTGCAACGCTGACCGCGTCGGGGCCCTCCTCGGTGCTCTCGAGCTCATCCAGCAGACGGTCGGGGTACGGCTGCAACTGGGTGAAGTCCGAATAGGGCGGCAGACGACCACCCTCGCCGTGTGGGAGCGCCTGCCGGGGACGCCGGCGCAACGATTCCAGGCAGGTATTGGTGGCGATCCGGTACAACCAGGCCCGATACGTGGATCTGCCTTCGAAAGTTTTACGTTTGCGCCAGGCCTTGGTGAATGTCTCCTGGACCCGGTCCTCGGCTTCCTCGAACGAACCCAGCATCCGATAGCAATGCACATGCAGCTCCCGGCGATGGCGATGCATCAGCGCGGCGAATGCATCCTGGTCACCTTCGGTCGCCGCCCTCACCAGCGGGTCCAATTCTGCCTCCGGAAGAGAGCTCGATGTAGTCACGCTATCGGAGCTCGGTTGGTGACTCCTCCGGAGTCACGAGCCGACGAATTGGACGATGACCGGAGCCAGGACTGTGGGATCGACGTTGTGCTCCTGTCCTGGAAGCGTGTGACGCTTGGCGTCGGGGATCAGCTCGGCGAGGGCGTCGGCCGTCTCGTGCATCATCGGAAAGCTGGCCTCACCGTCGATGATGATCGTCGGCACCGGAACGGTCTTGGCCGTCTCCGCCGGGATGGTGTAGTCGCCCATCACCGCCGCGTCGTACGCCAGGGTGTGGGCCAATGCTTCCTGTTGAGCCCACCACGGCGCCTCACGCGCCCCATCGACAAACTCAGGGGGAAGCCCGACGACCTTGGACATGAAGTATTCCACTGCGTCACCGCGATGACCCGCGTCCACCATCTCCCGGTAGACACTGGCGGTGTCGGCGGGAAGATCGGGCCGCCCGCCAACGCTGTACGGCGGCTCCCACAGGACCAGCCTCTCAACCGGGAGCCCGGCGGCTGTCGCCTCCATCGCCAGACTGGCGCCGGACGAGGATCCGTAGAGGTGGGCTGAGCCGCCCCCTCTTTCCATCACGGCTGCAATGTCCTCGATCTCACGCTGGATGGCATACGGCGCCGTGTCGCCCGAATCGCCACGACCACGCCGGTCGAAGTTGTAGACCGTCAGATCGTTGGCGAGCTCGGCAGCCAGACCCGCATTCGACATGCGATCGACCGATCCGCCACAGACCAACACGATCGGAGGGCCTTCGCCGATTCGGTCGAAGGCAATGACCGTGCCATCGCTGGACGTCGTCCTCTCCATGAGATTTCCTTTCTGTCTTCCACGCCCACCGTACGTGGCGTGATTGTCTCCTGTTGAGACGCGAACAACGCCCGAAACTCATCGCGCCCGGGCCAGATGGGCTCTCTCACTGATCGTCAGACCGACGGGCTGTGCGCTGAGACGGAGCATGATGTCAACGACATGGATGAGTACACATGGACATACGACGAGATCGATGTGGATTGGGACGAGCTGTCGGAGCTGTATCGGATCGCGCCTCTCGGCGAGAAGCCGGCAGCGGATCTGGCGACGGTGTTTCCCAACAGCATGTTCAAGTGCTTCGTCTACGACCGGGATCGGCTGATCGGGGCCGGAAGAGCCCTGGCCGATGGTCTCGACTGCTCATATCTGGCCGACGTTGCCGTCCACCCCGGGCACCAAGGGCACGGTCTTGGCAAGGCCATCATCGAAAAACTCGTCGAGCTCTCGGGTGGGCACAAGAAGATCATCCTCTACGCCAACCCGGGCACCGAGGGCTTCTACGCCAAGCTTGGCTTTCTCCGCATGAACACTGCTATGGCGATCTGGCGTGACCGGGACGCCGCCCTGGAGAGCGGGCTCCTCAGCGAAGCGCCACTGTAGAGCTCGGTCACAGTCGACTCCGCGCCGGGGCTCGAGGTCCCGTTCATGCTCAGCGGCTGATTTTCGAGGAGAACCGGCTGGCCGGCACAGGGCCGAGGTCACCTCTGACGGTCAGAGATGGCCATTCTTCTTGGCGGCGCGCTTCGCCGAGATGCTGGCGGTGGCGAAGAGAATGGCGAACGCCAGGTAAATGATTGCCACGGATATCGTCGCCCAGCGGTACTGCGGGATGATTGGCTGAATGACCAGGACGATCAACCCGGCTCCCAAGAAGAAGTACGTCCTGCGGTCAGTCATGTCAACGCTCCCACTAGCAGAGAGAATAGTGCGGCGATCGAGGCAGCGCCCGGGATGGTGAAAACCCAGGCCCAAACGACACGCCGAGCCACTCGCCACCGGACCGCCGACAGGCGCCGCGCCGCCCCCACTCCCACGATGGCGCCGGTGATGGTGTGCGTCGTCGATACCGGGATGCCTTGGGCCGAGGCGAAGAACAACGTGGCGGCAGCAGCGGTCTCGGCCGCTACCCCGCCGGAGGGCTGCAACCTGGTGAGCTTGAAACCCATTGTCTTCACGATCCGCCAGCCACCGAAGAGGGTGCCCAGTCCGATGGCGGTGTGAGCCGCGAGGACGACCCACAGCGGGACGTCGGCATCGGGGGGAACGGTGCCGGCGGCGATGAGAACGGCGAGGATGATCCCCATCGTCTTCTGCGCATCGTTACCTCCGTGTCCCAGGCTAAAGGCGGCCGCCGAGGCAAGCTGAGCGCGGCGAAAGCCCTTGTTCAGCCTGTCGATGTCCTGTCTGCGATGGAAGGCCCACTGGATGGCAACGGTCAGAAGCAAGCCCAGGGCGAGCCCGATGAGGGGAGAGAGGACGATGAACGCCCCGATGATCCGGAGTCCCTCTGAATGCAGCACATCGAACCCGCCGCGAACCAAGGCGGCGCCGGCCATGCCCCCCACCAAGGCATGAGACGAGCTGGTGGGGAGGCCAAGCCAGAAGGTCAAGAGGTTCCATGCGATCGCTCCGAGGAGCCCGGCGAAGATCACCCCGACGGTGAGGGCGCTCTGGATCACCACGTCCTTGGCGATGGTGTCGGCCACATGAGTTCTGAAGATGAGGAAGGCGACGAAATTGAAGAAGGCCGCCCAGATGACCGCAAAGCGGGGTGAGAGGACCCGGGTGGACACCACAGTCGCGATCGAGTTGGCTGCGTCATGGAAGCCGTTTGTGAAGTCGAAAGCCAGGGCAAGCAGAATGACGATGATCGCGCCAAGCTCCACGATCGATCTGCCTCAGGCCTGCTTGACGACGATGGTGGTGACGATGGTGGTCACGTCTTCGACACGGTTGAACACCGTCTCCAGCGACTCGACAATGTCCTTCCAGCGAATCACATCGACAGGCTGCATCTCGCCGGAGAAGAGACGGGCGACCCCCCTTCGATAGATGCGATTGCCTTCGCTCTCGAGCTCCTCGATCTCAGCGATGATCGGACGCAGGCCCTGCATGTCCTCGAAGCGCTCGAACAGCTCGACGACCTTCGCGGCCATCGTCGTGAGCACGGTCACCTGCTCGGTCACTTCGGGTATGAGGTCGGTGATGTGGGTGAGCACCACCATCTCGGACACGTGGTAGATGTCGTCGACGACATCATCGATCGCCTGGGCCAGCCTCTGGATGTCCTCGGGGTCAAACGGTGTCACGAAGGTGGAGTCGAGCCGGGTGAGGATGCGAGAGGTGAACTCGTCACCCGCCCGCTCGACTTCCTTCACCGCAACGTGGTGTCTTGCGGCGTCGGAGGTGTCGGCGAGAACATCCTTGAACCTCTCGACGCAAGCCGCCAGGTTCTGGGCTGCCAATGAGAAGTCGTCGAAGAATTCCCGGCTGGTCGGAACGATTCTGAATCGCATCGGCCCACGGACGCTAGTAACGGCCGGGGTGATGCGTCGATTCGGAAGCTCGTCCTCCCTGAGGACGGCTGCTCGAATTGGCGATGCGAACCACCGGACGACGAGCCGGCTAGACGACGGCGTACAAAGTCCGGATCTCGGCCAAGCCCTTGAGCTCGTGTCCCGGTCGCTCCTCGAACGTGAGGTCCCCGCCCGAGACGAGCTGACGCGTGGTAGAGGAAACGAGGATCTCCCCGGCGGAAGCCGCGGCCGAGATCCGTGCAGCTTCGTGAACCGCGACGCCTCGGACGTCGTCACCGACGACTTCGACTTCACCGGTGTGGACTCCGGAGCGAATCTCCAGCCCGAGCGCCCGCGCTCGATCCCTGATCGCCCGGGCAGCATGGACGGCGCGGGCGGCGCCGTCGAAGACGGCGAGGAACCCGTCGCCCGTGGTGGCGACCTCTCGCCCCCGATAGCGGTCGAGCTGATCCCGCACATCCTGGTTGTGTCGCCCCAGGAGCTCCCGCCAAACCCGATCGCCGAGCCGGACGGCCGTCTCGGTCGACGACACGATATCCGTGAAAAGCAGCGTCGCCAGCACACGATCGCCAGAATCGAGCTCTGGGAGCCAGGTCCGGACCCCCGACCAATTGATGCCGATGACCGGGTCGTCGCCCACCACCCACCCGTCGTGTCCCGGCGGGATGTCGAACACCTCATTGGGGCCCACCTCCATCGTGGAGCCGTCATCCATCTCCACCCGAAGCGTCCCCTGGACGAGGACCCCGGTGTGGTGGGCCTGACAGCTCTCCTCGGCTCGCTGATTCCCTTTCAGCGTCCGTCCGCCGAGGGC
>JBOGEU010000239.1:0-4560 GCA_050741995.1 Acidimicrobiia bacterium
GCCGAGCTCTACGCATCGATGGTGTCTGTGGCCGATTCCGAAGCCGAGGCCCACCCCGAAGACGACCCGTTCGACTTGAACGACGTGACCGCTTCGGAGATCCGCGCCGCTCTCACCTTGACCCGCCGCAGCGCCGACTATCGAGGTCGACCCGGACTCGGCGAAGGCTCGCTACGAAGAGGGTATCGCCCAACGTCGGTTGACGTCGGAGGCGACTGAATCGGGCACTGCCAACTTGTTCGGGCTCGACCTGCCCGCGGCAGACAGCAACTCAGCGATGCGTCGCATCAATCGTCTCGCCCTGGCGATGAGAAAGGCGGGAGATCCCAGGACCATGGACCAGATTCGGGCAGACATCTTCCTCGATCTGCTCAACGGGCGTAACAACAGTCTGAAGCCAGGTCCTAACGGTGTGGTCGACACCAGGGTCGATCTCACCACCCTGGTCGATCTCGACGACAAGACGGGCGAAATCCCGGGTTGGGGACCGGTCATCGCCGACATCGCTCGTCAGGTCGTCACCGAGCAGGAACACGCCGAATGGCGGTTCACCGTCACCGATCCCGAGACCGGGCAGGTGATCCACGACGGCACCACCCGACGCCGACCCACAGCAGCGCAGAGACGGCGAACCGAAGCGCAACATCCGACCTGTGTCTTCTTCACCTGCCGGATGTCGTCCTCGGACTCGGACATCGACCACAGACGATCCTGGATCGACGGAGGCCCAACCGAGGACCACAACCTGGCACCCCTATGCCGCCACGACCACATGCTCAAACATCACGGCTGGTCGGTAGAGATGATGTTCCCGGGGGTATTCATCTGGACCAGCCCCCTCGGCCTCACCTACATCGTCGAGACACAGCCGCCGTAGTACCAACCTCACCGGGGCGCTCCTCCTCGGACGTCCATCCCGATTCTCGTTCAGGTTGGGAAATGCCTTATCCCTGAAGGCCCGGCTGTGTCGGCGGCCACGGGCGTGCAATAGCGGGCACGGTGCTCCCGTCAAAGATCTCGCGGTCTCCAACCGGCTCGTCTAGATCAATGGTGATTGGATGCCATGGGTTTCCAGGACATGTTGCAACACCTCCGACTGGCTCAACGAGCACTGTGACCACGATGCGCTCATCCTCATAGACAACCACCGGCAGCACCTCGCGTCCGATCGGGCGCTCGCCGCCGGAGCAGGATCTTTCCATGATCCACACCGGGAGGTCCGAGAGGCCCCCCTACCAGCTAGTAGCGATGCGCTTGGTCTCCAGGAACTTCCTCGTGGCTGCCCTCACGGCCGATGCCGGACTGCTTCACGCCGCCGAAAGGTGCCCGCCGGGTCGGATACCAGGCCACGCTTGAGCCTCATCCGCCGAGACCGGCGAGCACATCCGGGTGAAGGGCGTCGAAACCCTCCAGGTAGTCGCGCCGCTCGGCCTTGAGCCGTTGCACATGGGCCTCGTACTCCGACTCCCGCCCTTGCCGCTTGTAGAGCCGCATCGGTTGCAGCAACTCGACGTCGTCGACCCCCGGGACCTGGGAGGCGATCTCATACCCGAAGTCGGGATCGGCCTCCCAGTCGATGCTGCCCTCCACGATCCCCTGGACCATGGCGGACGAGTCCGGGATCCGGACCTTCTTCGATCCCTCGGCTTCGCCCCCGACGTGCCCCGTGTTGAGGACGAACGCCTCGAGATCGGGAATCGTGTCCAGCAGGTCCCGCAACCGGTTGCCCTGCCAGGCATCGTCGTTGAAGAAGAAGGGATTGGTGCCCGGCACCCGCAGGCTCTTCCCCGCCTCCGCGGCTCCGCCCGCCGAGGTCCCCTTGGTCTCGCCCAGCATGAAGAAGCCCGGTATTTGCTCCCGCCGCAACCGGGCGACGCCCGGGATCACATGGTCGGAGCGGTTGAGAATCAAGAGATACCGGGCCGGGGGCACGCTCCGGGGATCACGATGCCGGATGTTGGTCAGAGGAAACGTGCTCCTGCCGTTGGCGGTGTAGTTGGTGTCGAAGAAGTCGACCTTCCCGTCGGGCGTGACCGAGACGTTCTCCAGCCATGCGTCCGGTCGTGTGGTCCCGCCATAGATGGTGGGCTCATCGTCGGGATCGAGCCCGAAAGTCTTGGCGAAGCAGCCGTTCTCGGTGGTGTGGATGTCACCACCCGGCATCACGGCGACGAAGTCGTCCTGGACCGGGAGCGAGCCCACCTGCTGGCGAAACGTGGTCGTGGTCTTGCCCGTCCCCGAGAGGCCGATGATCAGCATCGACTCCTCATTGCCCGAGCGGGTCGATTCGGCAGGGAACGTCTTGAGCCCGGCGTGCAATGCCAGTCCGCCGCGGTCGTATGCCAGCTTGCCCCACATCCTCAGACTCCCCATCTTCGACTCCCCGAAGTAGTCCGACCCGATGACCCGGGTCACCCAATTTTCCAGGTCGACGATGATCAACCGGTCGTCGGGCTTGCCCGGAGCCGGGAGTGACGGGGTGTAGACAACCGTGAACTCCGGTGCCGTGCCGGAGTCCGGGGGAAAGAAGAGCTGTGCCTGCATGCCGGCGATGTTGGCCTGGCCGGCTTCGATGAGCAGCCGGCTGGCGTTGCTGAACGAGGGGTCGGGGCCGATGCGGCCCTCGATGAGGAGCATGTCCTGTCCGGCGATGTGCGCGTCCTGGCGTGCGGCCCACTCTGCGGCCTCGGCGCGCGAGATCCGGTTCTGGTGGATCTCCACATCCGAGACGAAAAACGTCGAGTTCTTCAACCTGGCCGTCACCTCGGCCTGATAGTTGAGGTTTTCGAACTCGGTTACCGTGATCCGTGGGGTCAGATCGAGGGCGAGCTCTTTGAGTCTGCCCTGGGAGGGGTTTTGCTCGACTGACTTTGCCTCCGGCAAGCTGAACATGGGCCAACCTCGTGATGTTGAAGGGGACCCGCAGGCTAATCGACAAAACCTTGCGGGCGGGGCTCAGGTGCCCTCCAGCCGGGCCGGCATCGGCTCGCCGGTGAGCCCGGCCACCAAGTTGTCTACCGCGAGTTGGGCCATGGCCCGCCGCGCGTTTACCGAAGCGCTTCCGATATGAGGGACCACGAGGCAGTTGGGGAGATTGAGAAGGGGATGGTCCGGTGGTAGAGGCTCGGGGTCGGTCACATCCAGAGCAGCGCCACCGATCGAACCGGCAGCCAGCGCCTCGAGCAGCGCTTCGGTGTCGACCAGGGGCCCGCGGGCGATGTTCACCAGGACGGCGTCTTTCTTCATCCGTTGCAACTGGTCGCGGCCGATCATCCCCCTCGTCTCGGTGCTCAACGGAACTGCCAGCACGACGATGTCCGCCCCGGTGAGCAGGGAGTCGAGGTCCACCGGGGTGGCCGAAGCAGTCTCCCTGGCAGTCCTGGAGGCGTAGACGACTCTCATGTCGAATCCGATTGCCCGGCGAGCGATGGCCTGGCCGATGCGCCCCATTCCGATCACCCCGAGTGTCGAGCCATGCAGGTCACCGCCGAGGAAGTACCAGGGGTCCCAGGGCCCCCAGGCGCCGGACTTGACCATACGCTCGGCTTCGGGCAGGCGCCGCACCACGGCCGCCATCAGGGCGAAGGCCGTGTCGGCAACGGTCTCGGTCAGGACATCCGGGGTGTGGCCCACCGCTATCCCCCGCTGCCGGCAGGCTTCGACATCGATGTTGTCGACACCGACCGACATCTGCGAGATCACGATCAGGCCGGGAGCGGCGTCCAGCAGCTCGGTGTCGATGCGGTCGGTGAGCATCGACAGCCAGCCCTCACATCGGGAGACCCCTTTCATCAGCACGCGACGGGGGACGTGGCCCTCACCCTCCCATATCTCGAGCTCGGCGACACGGGCCAGTGGCTCGATGATGTCGGTGGGGATGGAGTCGCTGACATATGCCCTTGGCATGCCGGCGAACGCTAATGGCCCGACTCAGCCGATTCGGGCGATCTTCCCGATAGTCAGCTCATCCGCTGCCGATACCATTCCGAGAGATGCGCCGCATCGTCGCCACCCTCGCCGTCTGCCTCGCCGTCGTCGCCTGTGGGCCACAAGCGACGAACGAGCATCCCCCGACCGCGCTCCCGGTGACGGCGCCGCCGCCCGCCCCGCCCGGCACACTCCCCATCACCCCGGCCGCGACACCGCAGCCACCGGCCGACTCGGGGCTGAGCACCGACGCTCTGCCCGAGGGCGAATCACTCGTTCTGACGGCCTCGGAGGCAATCGACGTCTATCCAACCCCCGACGGCGCCGAGCCCACCATGACCCTGGAGCCCACCACCATTTTGGGCACGCCGACCGTGCTCCTCGTGTTGGAAGGGCCTGTCGACGGGTGGGGACAGGTGATGCTCCCCGTGCGGCCCAATGGGTCCGTGGGCTGGGTCGAGGTCGACGAGGACATGCTGTCCGTGGTCGACAGCCAGGTGGTCGTCGATCTGTCGGAGCGAACGCTGAGCTACTACGACAGGGGCGATGTGATGCTGAGCACCGCGGTTGCCGTGGGCAGTGTCGGCAACCCGACACCGGTGGGGTCGTTCTTCGTCACCGACAACGTGACGC
>JBOGEU010000240.1:0-5122 GCA_050741995.1 Acidimicrobiia bacterium
GCTTCCATGGTGAGGAGACGCATGAAGTCCTCGTCGCCGTAACCGCGGCCGATCATGGCCATGATCAACTGATGTACCAGTCCCGCCGTGGGGAGCGGCACGTCGTGTTGGCGGCCGGCCTCCAGCCCGAGCTCGAAGTCCTTTCGAAGCAGGCGCCCGGTAAACGACGGGGCGAAGTCGAGATTGACTATGGATGGGCTCTTGTACTTGGTGAAGGTCGAGCCCATGACGCTCATGTTGATGAATTCCATGTAGTCGGCCCGGGAGACCCCGCCCTTTTCGGCGAGAACCGCGGTCTCGGCCAGGGTCTGGCTCACGATCCCGAGCATGAGGTTGTGGCAGATCTTCACCAGACGGGCAGCATCGCCCTCACCGACATAGGACACCCCTTGGCCGAACATCTCCAGAATCGGCCGCGCCTTCTCGAAGGCTTCCGGAGGCCCGGATGCCACAACCGTCAGACGTCCCGACTTGACCACTTCGGGGTTTCCGCTCACCGGGGCGGCCAGCAGCTCGCAGCCCCGCTCGGTCGCAACCTGGCGCACCTGATCCGACACGTCGGCCGACACGGTGGAGGCGTCGATCAGGACGGCAGGGCTGACCCCCGAGACGGAGAAGAGCCCGTCGGCGCCGATGGTGACCTCGCGGAAGGCGTCAGGATCGGAAACCATGGTGACCACGAGATCCCGATCGGCGAGTTTGGCCGGAGTGTCGGCGATCGTGGCCCCCAGCTCTCCGAGGTCTGCCGCCTTGCCCCGGGTCCGGTTGTAAACGGTGAGATCGACACCGGCCGACAGCAATCTGCGACACAATGCGTCGCCCATGCGGCCTACTCCGACCCAGCCGACGGTCATGTCAGACATCTCTTGGACCTGCCTACGTTGCAAACGATTGTGATGATAGGCGAAATCAGCCGAGGTTGGGAAAAACGGGTGCTGGAGGCCACCAACGCGGGATGGAGCATTGCCGAGGGGGCACTATCGTCGCCCGGTGAGGTGGAAAGAGGATCAGAGACGCCGCCTCACCGCCGTGCTGTTCGGGGGCGTCGCCCTCGGCTCGACCGGCCACATCGCCGCCGTAACGGTGTCCACGCTGGCCGTCGACCAGATCACCGGGTCAGCCACTCTCGCCGGTGTCCCATCGGCAAGCGCAATCCTGGGCACGGCTCTCGGCACCAGTCTGCTGACGTTGTCGATCGGGAGACGAGGGCGACGACCCGGGCTCCTCTTTGGATACGCCACCGCGGTCCTGGGGGCGATCGGCTGTCTCGCCGCGATGGCCCTGCTCTCGTTCCCGCTGCTGCTCGCGGGCATGGCCCTGCTCGGGGTGGGCAACGCATCCAACGCCCTCGCCCGCTACACGGCCGCCGACATGCATCCCGTCGAGCGTCGTGGGGCGGCCCTCGGCACCGTGGTATGGGCGAGCACGGTGGGGTCGGTGCTCGGCCCCGCACTGTTGCAGCCTTCGGGGCGGGTGGCGCTCGGTCTCGGGCGCTCGGAGTTGTCGGGTGGATACCTGGTGAACGCCACCTTCATGGTGCTCGCCTTTCTCCTGTATGTCATAGCGTTGCGCCCTGACCCTGCGACGCTCGCCGAGGCAGCAACGGACGCCCCCCGGGTGCGGGGTGATCTCTGGGACGCTCTTCGCCTGCCCTCTGTTCGAGTGGCGCTCACCGCCATGGTCACCGGCCAAGTCGTGATGGTGATGATCATGACCGCGACCCCGCTTCACATCCATCATCACGGCTCGGACCTGGGCATCGTCGGTCTGGTTATGAGCGCTCACACCTTGGGCATGTTCGCCCTCTCCCCTGTCACCGGTCGTCTCGTCGACCGCTTCGGTGGGATCGGCGTGGCATTGGGCGGGATGGGGTTGCTCGGCCTATCGGCCCTGGCCGTGGCCGATGGCCCCAACCAGTCGACAGCGCTTCTTCTCTTTGCCCTCTTCTCCCTCGGCTTCGGGTGGAACCTCGCCTTCGTCTCAGGGAGCTCGCTACTGACGCGAGGCTTGGGCTGGGAGATCCGGGTCCGCCTACAGGGACGGGTCGACTCGATCGCCTGGGGCTCCGGCGCCCTGGCGAGTATCGGATCCGGTGTCATCTACCAGTCGACCGACTACCGGATGATCGCCCTGATCGGCCTGTTCCTGCTCGCCGTCCCCATCTTGCTGATGAGCCGTTACCGACGGCAGGCGTTGCCCGCCGGGGTGTGACCACCGCCTGGTGGCGCTGGTCCCCAAATCGACGAACTCGGGGCCGAGGGCATCCACCGTCGGGCAGCCGATGAGCGCCATGGTCCGCCTCATGTCGGAGGACAGCAAGTCGATGACGTGGTCGACGCCGGACTCCCCGGCGGCGCCCAACCCGTAGAGATAAGCCCGGCCCGCCATGGAAGCCCTGGCGCCGAGGGCAAGGGCCTTGACGATGTCGCTCCCTCGTCGAACTCCGCCGTCGCAGATGATCTCGGTGCGATCTCCGACCAAATCGGCCACTTCGGGGAGGAGGTCCAGAGGAGCCGGTGCGGAGTCGAGCTGGCGCCCACCGTGATTGGAGAGAGCGATGGCCTCGATCCCCTCGTCGGCGGCGATCACGGCGTCTTCCACCGTCTGGATCCCCTTGAGGACGATGGGCCCGTCCCATTGGCCGCGGAGCCACTCGACGTCCCTCCAGGAGAGACCGGGGTCGAATTGTCGCCCGACGTATTCGGCCAGGGAGATGGCGTCGGCTCCGTCCCCCACACCGCGGCCGGCGACGTTGGCGAAGAGGATCGGATCGGATCGAACGAATTGCCATGTCCAACCGGGATGAATCATCCCGTCGATCAGTGTCGAGAGCCCCAGCTTGGGAGGCAGAGTGAAGCCCCGTCGGACGTCTCGCTCCCTCTTCCCGAGCACCGCCGTGTCCACTGTCAGGCAAAGGGCCTCGTATCCCGAGTCCGCGGCCCGTTGCACCATCTCGGCAACCAAGCCCCGGTCCTTCCACACGTAGACTTGGAACCAGAGCCGTCCCGAGCCGACTGCGGCCACTTCCTCGATCGATCGTGTTCCAAGGGTGGAGAGGGTGTAAGGGATGCCGGCGCGAGCCGCAGCCCGGGCCACCGCCAGCTCACCTGCCGGGTCGGCGATGCGGGTGAATCCGGTCGGGGCCAGGACCAGCGGCATGGGGAGTGGTTTGCCGAGCAGGGTGGAGGATGTGTCGACCTGCCCCATGTCCCGCAACACCCGGGGTCTGAATGTCACCCTGCGGTAGGCCTCCGAATTGGCGGTCAACGCGACTTCGTCCTCGGCGCCCCCGTCGATGTAGTCGAACACGCCGCGGGGGAGACGTCTCTTGGCGATGGATCGGAGATCGGCGACGGACACACCTCGACTGAGCCGCCGCTGCAATGGGCGCAGCTCAAGACGGCGGAACCGGAGTAACCGCAGCGATCCGAACCTGCTCCGTTTCGGTGGAGGGGCCGCCATGTCGTCAACGGTAATTGCGGCCGCAGGCAGACCGTGCGCGTCCGGCAGGAAGGCGAGTGCATGGCCGGCCGGCTCACGTCATCGGCGAGGACCGGGTCATCGCCATCAGATAGCCGGTCGCACGTTCGCTCAGTGGGTAGCGGGAGACGAGCTCGCCGAATCGGGCACCGTGGCTTGGCTCCACGAGGTGGGCCAACTCGTGGACGACGACGTAGTCGAGCACCCAGTCCGGCATCCCGGCGAGACGATTCGAGATTCGGATCCTTCCCTTCGTTGGGGTGCACGATCCCCATAAGGTCGTTTGACGGTCGGACCACTCGATGCTGACCGGCTGAGGGAGACGATGGCGTCGGGCGAGCTGACGGGCTCGCGGCTCGAGGTCGATGTGACCTGCGGTCAGCTTCCTGGTGACCTTGGCCACCAGCGATTCGACCACTTGGCGCTCTTCCTCGGCCGGCAGATCGGCGGGCACCAGAATCCGAACCGTCCCGTCGACCACTCGTGCGGATACCGTCTTTCGCCGACGCTCGCTTCTCACGACTTTTACCGGGATCGGGCTCATGCTGCGAGACTATGAGCGCTGTGTGACGAGAATGGCGGAATCGGCCGATCGGGAACCCGGTCGATTCCTGGAATGCCCTACTGCGAACGGATGTTCGAATAGACGAGATGAATCAGCGAAACGCAAAAAGATCGGGTAGCGGTGTCGTGGACGACAGGGGTCGACTCACGACCGATCTTCTCAACCAGTATCTGGCGAGAATCGGTGATTACGACCTGTTGACGGCCGACGACGAGGTACGGCTCGCCCAGGCGATGGAGGCCGGTGACGAGGCGGTTGCCTCTCTCCAACGCGGAGTCGAGACGGGGCCCGAGCGCACTCGGCTGGAGCGTTCCGTCCGTGAGGGGCGTCGCGCCCGAAAGCAGTTCGTCGAGGCCAACCTTCGTCTCGTCGTGGCCAACGCCCGCCGCTACGCCGGGGGCCGGGTGGACACGCTAGACCTGATCCAGGAGGGCAACCTGGGGTTGATCACAGCGGTCGAGAAGTTCGACTGGCGCAAGGGCTTCAAGTTCTCGACCTACGCCACATGGTGGATCCGTCAGGCGATGCAACGCGCCCTGGCCAACCTCGGAGATCCGATTCGTGTTCCTGCCGGCGTCTTCGACATCGTCCCGCCGGTGCGCGCCGCCGCCGAGGACCTCCGCACCAAGCTGGGCCGTCACGCCACCGCCGAGGAGATCGCGGAGTCGACCGGGATTCCCCCGAGAGACGTCGAAAAGGCCCTGTCGGTTGGCACCACGGTGGCCCTCGAGACCCCGATCGGGGAGGATGGGATGGCTCTGGGCGACTTCCTCGCCGACGACGAGGCCCCCGACCCCGAGGTGGAGGTGGAGCATCGGATTGTGGAGGATGCCCTCCGCGCCTGCCTTGCCGCCTTGCCCGAGACCCAGCGTCTCGTGCTCGAGATGCGATACGGGCTGGCCGGCGACCCCCCGGCCGTATTCGCTCACATCGCCAAGGTGACCGGGTTCGAGGAGCAGGAAGTGCGCAACCTGATCACCGAGGCTCTGGCCGAGCTCGGCCGCCGGCTCGCCCCGGTCGAAGACATGCGCGCCGCCTGAGCGTCATCCGTCGGACGCCGCCCCGGCCACCCTCCCC
>JBOGEU010000241.1:0-2465 GCA_050741995.1 Acidimicrobiia bacterium
CGATCGAGATCATCGAGTCGACCTCACCGCTGTTCTTCCGACGCAAGGAGTTCCGGACCGACTCCGGCGGTGCCGGGACCTATCGGGGTGGCCTCGGCCAGGTCATCGAGGTCGAAGTCCGGACCGGGGAGCCGTATGTCGTCTCCTCGCTCTCGGACCGGTTCTTGTTCCCGGCCCAGGGCTACGACGGTGGGGCACCGGGAGCGGCCGGTGGCTTCTCCACTTCGTTCGGAGGGGCGGCAAATCCAAAGTTGAGCATCCGGATGCCGGCCGGGGAGTCATTCGTCCTCGAATTGCCGGGCGGTGGTGGCTATCACCAGCCGTCGGATCGCAGTCCCGAGGCCGTGGCCGAGGACATCGCAGAAGGCCTGGTCACCAAGGCTGCCGCCGCGGCCGATTACGGCGCCAGTGAGCAGGTCGAGTAGCAGGAGATATATCTGAACGTCAAGATAGATTGCTGCGGTTATGCTATCTCGTCATCAAGATAGTTTGACCGAGATAGTTTGCCCTGAGATAGGTGCTCGACGCCTCAGTGGCGGGAGACGCGATTAGGAGTGCACATGGAAGGCGTTGGATTCGCCACCGGATACGACCCCGAGATGACCATCGCCGACATGGCGGCCTGGATGAGGCGGGCCGAGGATCATGGGTTCGTAGCGGGCTTCTTCTCCGAGACCATCGAATTGATGAGAGACTCGGTGACCGCCCTGGCCGCCATCGGGCAGGCGACCGAGACGATGGCTCTCGGGTGCACGCAGACGGTCCGGCTGAGGAACCCACTGGTGGCGGCGCAGACCCTGGCCTCACTGGACGAGCTGACCGGGGCCCGGATCTTCACCGCTCCCGGCGCCTGCACCAAGACACACGCCAACCGGTACGGAATTCCTGAGGAGAGCCCTCCGCTCGCACTCCGGGAGACGGTGGAGGCGATGCGGGCCCTCCTCACCGGGAAGCAGGTCTCTTTTCACGGCGAGGTGGTGAGCTTCGACGACGCCCAGCTCGGTTGGACGCCGGTGCGCGACTACATACCCATGCTGCTCCCTGCCACCAGCACCACCGGTCTCCGGCTGGCGGGGAAGATCGGCGACGGGGTGGTGCTCAACGCCATCTGCTCGCCGGAGTACTCGGCCAATGCGATCGAGATCATTCGAGCCGCGGCCGCCGAGGAAGGTCGCGATTTCGACGACTTCAAGATCGTTCAGATAGTCAATGTATCTGTGGAAGACTCACACCAGGCAGCGCTCGACGCCGTGAGATGGGAGGTGGCAAGCAAATTCGACCCGATCCAGCTCCCTTTCATCGCCGGGCCCAAGATGCGGGTCGGCGAGCCCTATATCCAGGAGGATGACATTCCCAAGTTCCGCGAGGCATGGGCCAGGGGTGGGAAAGAAGCACTCATCGAAGCCGTCCCGGACTCTTATGTCGAGGGGATGACGGCTTCGGGAACACCGGACGAGGTCGTGGAGAAGGTCCAGCGCTATCGGGACGTGGGTGTCCAAGTGACGATTCTCAGACCGGCGGCCAAGCACCAGGCGGAACGGATCATCGACATCTTCTCGGCGGCATGATCACCAGGAGGCAGATGCAGACAGGCAGGGAGAGCCCGAGACCATGACAGCGATACGGCAACCGGGTCGTGTCAGCCCGAGCCGTCGCATACGGCAGCGGTTGCTGTTGCTCGCCGGGGTCGTGATCCTCTTCATCGCATGGACCATCGGGCATCGCTTCTCCAAGTACCTGCCCGCCCCCACAACCGTATGGACCGATTCCGTCACCCTTCTCGGCACGCCTGGCACCTATGACCACATCGTCGACTCGTTGCGGCGCCTGCTCATCGGGCTCGGCTCCGGCTTCATCGCGGCTTTCGTCGTGTCGTTGCTGATGCGGACCGGATCCTGGCTCCGCCGGTTCTTCGAGCCATACGTCTTCGTCACACTGACCATCCCCAGCCTGGCGGTGGCGTTGTTCGCCCTCATGATCTTCGGTCTGTCCGAGGTGGGGGTCTACGTGAGTGTGGCCATCATCATCTTCCCGTTCGTGGTGGTGAGCCTCAACGAGGGATTTGCCAACCTGGATGCGAACCTCACCGACATGGCAAACGTGTATCGGTTCGGCTGGTGGCAGAGGATCCGGCACGTGGCGCTTCCCGAGATGAGCCCGTATCTCTTCTCGGCCCTGCGCAACGCCCACGCCCTGGCTTGGAAGATCGTGGTGATCACCGAGGTCTTCTCCCAGCAAACCGGAATCGGGTTCCAGTACAAGCGCTCCTACGACTACTTCAAGCTCTCCGAGCTGGTGGTCTGGGTCCTTTTCTTCCTGATCGCGGTGTTCGCAGTCGAATTCGGAGTCTTCAGGCCATGGGAACGAAAGGTCTTCAAATGGAGAGTTGCTCGTGAGCGAAGCTGAGAAGGCCGGGGGGTTCATCGACATCGCCGGCCTCACCTTCAGGTACGGCGACTCGGAGG
>JBOGEU010000242.1:0-1276 GCA_050741995.1 Acidimicrobiia bacterium
GCGTGACTGTGCACCACCGCGCCCACGTGACGCCGGTTCACGATGGACCGGAAGACCGCGGAGCACTCGGACGGGCGAAGGGCGGGATTGTCCGGAGCGTCGACGACCGCTCCGGATTCGAGGTCAATCACGAAGAGATCGCCTGTTGACACCAGCTCCTTGTGGACTCCGGTCGGCGGAAGTACCAGGCGCCGCGGCGCCTCGAGCGCGCACACGCCGCCCCCGGTGCCCGAGGCCCACTCCAACCGGTGGAACAACCGGAGCATGGAGCAGAGGACCTCACGTGTCCCGCCTCGCGCGCTCACCTCTGTAGCCCCCGTGGCGGCCTGATCCATCAGTACACGTGGCCACCGAGGCGGGCCGGCCGGCGGCTCGGCTCGAGCAGAGACAGGCCTCCATCCTCGCCCGGCACGCCGAGCAGGAGCACTTCGGACAGGAAGCCGGCGATGTTCTTCGGCGGGAAGTTGACCACGCCGACGACCTGTCGGTGCAACAGGTCCTCCGGCTGGTACTCGACCTTGGCTTGCACGCTCGACTGCCGGATTCCCACTTCGGGGCCGAAGTCTACGGACACGCGGTACGAGGGCTTCCGGGCCCGCTCGAAGTCCTCGACAGAGATAATCTGCCCGACCCGGATGTCGAGCTTCTCGAAGTCCTCGTAGGTGGCCATCATCCGCCTTTGTCGGTGATGATCTGGTCGCGATTGTCCAACTGCTTGCGGATGCCTTTCGGTGTCATATCGGTCCACGTCTCGCCGATGTACTGCAGGCACTCACCCTTGTTGCCGATCTTTCCCCCGTCCGTCCATCCCAGGGGACTTGGTCGATCAGCGGGCCATATCGAGTGGTATCCCTCGTCGTTCACCACGACTTTGTAGATTCTTGTCGCGTCGACATCGTCATCGTCCATGTCGTTACCTCTCTCTTTTCGTCAACGGTCGTCGATCGCCCGTGGAACCAGGCCCAGCCCGGCGTCCAGAGCTGCCTCCACCTCGTCGGGTGAGAGCCCTTCGACCTCCTCGAGAAGCCTGGCCAGCTGGTCCGGCTCCAGTCGGTCGGCCTGTCCGTCCACGATTGCGGTGGCCAGTTCGGCCACCGTGGGCATGTCGAAGATCCGCACCAGGGGCAGCTCGACCTGGAAGACGTCCCTCACCCTCGACACGACCTGGGTGGCCAGAAGGGAGTGGCCCCCGAGCTCGAAGAAGCTGTCGTGGGCGCCCACCCGCTCCAGGCCCAGCAGCTCGGCCCAGATGCCGGCCAGTACCTCCTCGACGGGG
>JBOGEU010000243.1:0-4261 GCA_050741995.1 Acidimicrobiia bacterium
GTTCCTCCCCGGGGTGGTCGCGGCTGTGCCGCTGGCTTTGGTCTCTGTCGCAACCCTCTTCGCCCTGGACGGTGCGGGCCCGCTCCTCCAAATCGTGGTGACGAGCCTGGCCGGGGCGATCACCTACCTCGGTGCCATCTGGCTCCTGGAGCGGGAGGCTCTCCGTCGGATCGCGGTGCTGGTCAGAGTCCCGCGGTTGGATCAAGGGCCGGTCTAGTGCACCGACCCCCAAGTCTCGCACATGTCCCGCCGGCCCTCGACGCCCCTGGCTGCGTCCTCGTCCTCGACGCACCGCATCGGGTGCGCTTTCGTCCTGCGTCCTTGCCAGGAACGCCGATGACTCGGCGTTACACGCACGGAACTTGCGAGCCGGAGCACCAGTGCCCCGACCCTCAAGTCTCGCACGTGTCCCGCCGGCCCTCGACGCTCCTGGCTGCGTCCTCGTCCTCAACGCACCGCACCGGGTGCGCCTTCGTCCTGCGTCCTTGCCAGGAACCCCGATGAATCGGCGTTACACGCACGGAACTTGCGAGCCGGAGCACTAGTTGGCCGGAACACCAGCCGGAGCATCGATGCGAATCGTGATCATCGAGCCCGACGGCACCGGTGGGATGATCCACTTCGCCTACATGCTCGCCCGGGCTTTGACCACCCTGGGAGCCCAGGTAACGCTGATCACAGCCGTCGACTATGAATTGAGCGACCTCCCCCACGAGTTCGAGGTGAGAACCGAGCTCGTGTTTTGGCGGCGGGTGGAGTCGAGTCGGTCCGATCCCGACCACGAGGACGGGTCATGGCTGGGCCGCCTCCGCCGGCATGTGATCCGCAGGGCATGGCGGGCGGTGAGGCTGACCATCGAGATGTGGCGCGTCGTGGCTCTCGTCGGGAAGACACGACCGGACGTCTTGTTGATTCGCCCCTTCCCCCTCCCCGGCCGCAGGCTGATTCTGGCCAGGCTCAAGGCGAGCGGAACCACCCTCATCGAAGTGACCCATGAGTTCGAGCCGCGGGAAGCGGTCAATCCCGTCGTCGCTCGTATCGAACGCGCCCTCTCCGGGAACGGATCGAGCTTGATCGACCTTCGCCTGTTTCTCGCGTCGAGTGTGCGGGACCGATACGCCCTCCTCTACCCGAGGGTCCCCCGGTCTCGGATGTTGGTCATCCCTCATGGGGACGGGGAGTTGTTCGAGCTCCTGGCCCGGGGTGGCGCCGACCTCGCCGAGCGGTTCCGGATCGAGGCCGACGACAGGGTCGTCCTGTTCTTTGGGAACCTCAGGCCGAGCAAGGGAATCGTGGATCTCTTGGAGGGGTTCGCCCGAGCGAATCGTCCCCCTGATGCGAAGCTGCTGGTGGTCGGTTATCCGGGCCGCGATGTGGACGTGGGCTCGCTGTTCGAGCTGACCAGGAAGTTGCAGATCGTCGACTCGGTCCGTTTCGACATCGGTTATCTCCCCAACGAACTGGTCGGCCCCCTTTTCCGGCTCGCCCGCTTCGTCGTCCTCCCCTATCGGAACGCGACACAGAGCGGCCCGCTCCACGTCGCCATCACCTTCGGCAAGCCTGTCCTGGCTACCAGGACCGGCGGCATGGTCGATGTGATCGAGGATGGAGTGACCGGTTTGCTCGTCGAACCCGGCGACGCCGGCGCCCTGTCCGCCGGGCTGGAGCGAATGTTGTGGGACGACGAGCTCATGGCGCGGATGGAGGGGGCCGTGAGCCGGTACAGGGCGCGTTTCCGCTGGTCGGAGGTGGCTGCCCGGGTCCTGGAGTCGACCGAGGCGGTCAGGGCAGAGAGGAGCCCTTGAGCGGTCAGCTGCCGTCCCAGCTACTCAGCACTCTGATGCGCTGCCAGGGCACTGCGTCGGTCGAGAAGTAGTCCTTGGTCAACCCGGCCTCGTCGTAGACCCTGCCGGGGAAGCCGTCTCGAGCATCGGGAGCCACCTGGAAGTAGAGGGCAATCGGGGCTCCACCGCGATCCACTGCGTAGGCGCCATACACCTGGAGCGCCCTCGCCACGGTCTTGACTCCCTCGGGGACCGCGAGCTGGTCCACGTCGATCGATGGATCGAGCTGGATCCGGGCCCCCTCCGGCACACACTCGGGGAGGGTCGACTCGCCGTCGGTCTTCCTCGCCGGGTAACGGCGGACGTCCTTGCAGGCTATGTCGGTGGAGAAGACGAGGGCATGGTCGATATGGCCTCCCGCGATCTCGTCGAGCTCGACCACACCGGCGAGATGGGATGCACCCGAGCCATTGCCGCCCTCAGGAGGCACGCCGGAACCGTTCAGATCGGCCACCGTCACCCACGTCGCAGACCAGGAGCCGTCGGAGTTGGCTTGGGGTTTATGGAGGGAAATCGCCAATCGCCGGGACCAGTCCACGATGGCCGTGTTCCCGTCCGATCCGGGCGGCGGTTTGAGATCCGTGGGCATCGGGATCGGGTTGAGGGAATCAGTGGGACAGTCTCCCCAATCGGCCAGGCAGTAGACGTCTGTCCTCGGGGTCGAGCCGTCGACCTTTTGGATGGCGATGCCGAACTCATACAGATCGAAGACCACCTGGGTCGACAGGTGGGCCGTCATCGTCGTGCTCTTCGGATCGAGACGTGGGTTGTCCGGTATCGGCGTGTTGAACGGGCTGTCGGAGGACCAGTACCGGGCGCTCCCCGGAGTGCCGACCGACGGAGGTCGGATGGGCGCGAGCTCCAGGGATCGGGTCAGGAAGATCGCCATCTGGCCGCGGGTCACCTTCTCATCCGGACAGAACCGATCGTTGACCGGCGGATTGCAGCCCTGGGTCACCCCCGCCTCGGCGAGCCGGTCGATGGCACGCTCGAAGAGGTGGCCGTCGTCGTCGGAGAAGCGGTCACGATCCGAGGGTGGATAGTCGAAAGCGCGGCTCAGCATCGCCGCCATCTCACCCCTGGTCATGTCGCGATCCGGGCAGAAACGGTCGTTGACCGGCGGATTGCAGCCCTCGGTCACCCCGGCCTCGGCGAGCCGGTTGATGGCACGCTCGAAGGGGTGGCCGCCGTCATCGGAGAAGAAGTCGCCACCGGTCGCCCCGAGACCCAATGACCGGGTCAGGAAGGCCGCCATTTCGCCGCGGGTCACGGTCCGGCCCGGGCAGTACCGGTCACTCTCCGGGGGATTGCAGCCTACGGTCAGCCCCTCGGCTGAAATCGCCTCGATGCTGCCCTCGTAGACGCTGCTGTCGTCGTCGACGAAAGTACCCCCGGGAGGGAGCAACGCCATGAGCAGCAACAAACCCAACCAGATCAACGCCATCCTCCAAGTCGTCGGCCGGACACTTCCACGCTTCGACCCGTTTTCAATCGGATCCTCTGTCGTCTTCTTGAGCTTCACCTGAACCCCGCCATTGTCGGGCCAACTCGGACAGACGACTCCATCCGAGAAGCTTGAGACTGAGCCGTTCCGGGTCGTCTCCCTGTCCCACGAAGATGCGTCTCACCTCGAGTGGATCGGCGGTGACCTCGCTGAGCAGGGCGGGCCCGCTCAGCAGGCTGAAGGCCACGATCACTCCCAGATCCGCCAGTGCCTGTTTGTGAACATGGCCGAAGTCCGCCCGCCGGCCATTTGGATAGGCAAAGGCGACAACATCGCGTCCCAGTTCCTCCTTCATCCTCTGCAGCCCCTCGGCGATGTCCCGGCGGGCATCAGACGGTGACATTCGGCTCAGGATCGGATGGGATCTGGTGTGACCGCCCAAGGTCATTCCGCCGTCTCCCATCTCCCTTGCCTGATCCCAGCTCATCGCCACAGAAGGTCGGGTTGCCGGCGTCACCTCTACGGATCTGGCGAGGGCGTCGAGCGCTTCGAGACGAGCCTCATTGGGCAGGTCCTTGGCTGCCGAGACCCAGCGCCGGGCCAGCGTGGTCCGTTCGTCGGGCCCGGGCAGGGCCGTGGGCCCCAACAGAGCTAGGTCTGCTTCCGTGCCGGTCGCCTCCGAGATCAGGGCTGTTGCCAGATCCCACCACAACAACTCTCCGGTGTCCATGTGACCGGTGGCGACGAAGAACGCTGCCGGAACGCCCCTTCGTCGCAGGATCGGGAACACCGTGTCGTAGTTGTCCCGGTAACCATCATCGAAGGTCAGGAGCAGGGCCTGGGACGGAAGCGGGGCCCCTCCCCGCAGCCAGGCCACCACGTCTTCGATCGTGACGAACCGGTAGCCGTCTCCCATCATGTCCAGGTGCTGTTCGAACATGGTTGGACTGGCGCTCACCACGTCGGGGAACAA
>JBOGEU010000244.1:0-1000 GCA_050741995.1 Acidimicrobiia bacterium
CCTTCGTTGGCGCCAAGGTCTGCGTCTGCCACGTAGGTGGCGATCAAGATGGCGGCGACGATGGCGAGCATGATGACGAACTCCGTCGTCTTGAACCCCGCCTTCGCTTCCGTGAACGTTCTGGCCCGGCCGAAACCACCGGCCGGTCGTGTCCTTGCGCCGGGCCCGAAATCCGCCCGTCGTGGTTCGCTAGCGGGCTCGAAGCCCGCCCGGGTATTCGCCATGGGGTTTACCTCCTGGAGTGATGATCGGCTCCCGAGGGTGCCCAGTTTTTTGCGAGTTCAAACGCGGTTTCTGGTCCAACCCCCGCTTGCTGGTACCCACAACCACAAACGTATGTTCGTGTATGTGGGTGGTGACTGGCGAGACCGCTTCGAGAACGCCTGGCAAACATCCGACCCCGAACCCGACGAGGGCCCCGGTCTCACCTGGCGGCAACTCCCCCCGGCCACCGGTCCGGCACGTGGGAGTCGAACATCCGCGGCACCGTGACCGGCGACGGCGACGGTTGGGTCGCCGATTTCCGACTCGAGGACCCACCCGGCTCGTCGCCGATCGCAACAGTGGGACGGTTCGGCACCGTCGAGGCGGCGATGGCCGCCACCGACGAATGTGGGCGTCCCGGTAACGGGGGAAGTCCGGCGCGATCTCTACGTGTCCGGCTCAGACCGGTGATGAGCCGTACGAAAAGCCGGGAGAAGGGCACAGCTGGGGGCGCTACGGGCGGACCCAGCGTCCTTTCAGAACGGCAACCATGGAAGCCCCGGCAGCCTTCGCGAGACGCGTGGCCGGCGCCCCAGGACACGACCCCTACGCTGGGCGTTTAGCCGACCGCGACGCGGGTAGCCATCCGCGGCTCGGCCAAATCGAGAGGCGCCCATGACTCAGCACCATCCCGTCGTATGGTTGAGGACGCGGGCTACGACCGGTCTGAAGGACATGCCGAGCAACGCTGCTTGGCTCGCACGGAAGGCGCAGCGATCGTCCACGATGGCGCTGG
>JBOGEU010000245.1:0-1164 GCA_050741995.1 Acidimicrobiia bacterium
GAGCAGCCCGGTGGACCAGACGATTCACGACGTGCTGAGGGAGCGATACAACCTCTCGGCCACCGTGGATCTCGTGCCCTCGGGCGAGATCAGTAACCAACGGTCCGATCAGACGTTCGTAAAGGTGCGCCGCTGGTCGGACGAGCGTGATTTGAGCAAATGACCGAAAAACAAGACGTCGCAGCCCTACCCGAGGGGCTGTGCCCGCGAACGAGAAGGTAGGAGAATGGCGATCGACGACATGAGGGATTTTCTCCGCATTCTCGAGGCCAAGAACGACTTGGTCCGGATCCCACGTCCGGTTTCCACCGAGTTCGAAGTCGCGGCGGGAATAAGGAAGACCTCGAGTATCGACGGGCCTGCCCTGCTATTCGACAATGTCGAGGGGCATCAGATGAAGGCGGTGGGCGGTCTTTATTCGAGCCGCCGTCGGGTCTTCTGGGGCATGGAGACCGACGAGGACGGTTTCTTCGACCGTTACCACCAGGGATTCGACCACCCGGTCGATCCGGTGGTGGTTGAAGATGCACCATGTCATGAGGTGGTTTACGAGGGCAGCGAGGCGAGCTTCGACAAGCTCCCTGTCTGCTGGCACAACGAGAGAGACGGGGGGCCTTTCATCACTATGGGTCTCCAATTCGCGGTTCGACAGCCATACGGGAACAACGTGTCGATAAGCCGGATGCAGATCTTCGACAACACGCATGCCGGAATCATGTCCGTTCCCCCCCAGCACCTAGGGGTCTACTTCTCGGAGACGGAAGCCGAGGGGAAGAACCTCCCGGTAGCAGTGACCATCGGAAACAGCCCGTATCTCCTTATGGCGTCCCAGATCCAAGCATCGATCTACCTCGATGAGGTGACGATCGCCGGCGGTTGGATGGGAAAGCCGGTGGAGATGGTCCCCTGCAGGACGATCGACGTCCAGGTTCCTGCTCACAGCGAGATCGTGCTGGAAGGGGAGATGGTGGCCGGCGAGCGGAGGGTTGAAGGGCCTTTTGGGGAGTTCCCCGGGTATTACACCGAAGCCCACCCGCATCCGGTGTTCGAGTTGCGGGCGATCACACACAGAAGGGACCCGGTCTATTTGGCCGGGCTGACCGGTGAGCCGTCAACCGACAACCATGTCCTCAAGCAGGCGATATACGAGGCGATCGTCTACAG
>JBOGEU010000246.1:0-2746 GCA_050741995.1 Acidimicrobiia bacterium
GGCGCAAACTCGAACCCGAACCCAGCAATCCCCGCTACTTCATCACGGAGCCGGGCATGGGTTACCGATTCATGGTGCCGGATTCTCCCTACGAGACAACTTGAGCCGAGAAAGCGCAAACCGCCGCCGGGTTGGCGTGTGTGGCGCCGTTAAGAATGAAGTGTTGGCGTCAAGAAGCCGTAGAGATATCCAGACCGTCTGGAGCATCCGCGACGAATGGTGTTAACGATAAGACGGTGCCCAGTTGGACGACGACTCAAGCGAGCAGGTTCGAGCGAGTAGCCGATGCCGGGGCACTCAGAGCGGGGGCACGCTATTGGGTCGACAACATCCTCCACGAATATCTCGGACCAGGGTCGGTGTCTGATGGCAACACTCCCGTTCACGTCTTCCTGCGTCGAGAGTGGCGGCCCTGTACATCTGGCCAGCTGCCGTTCACGGTGCTATCAGGTGAGGCCGTTACCGAGTCTGTCACCCGGAGAGCCCCATCAATCCAGCGGAGATAACACGGGGAGCACGGCGCTCCGGTCAACGACCGGGTAGTCATCGAGAACGTGGGTAATCCAGGATGGGAATGGGACCTCCCCATACCCGACGACTGCGAAAACGGCTGCGACATCGTGATACCGGTGACGATCCGACAGATCGAAGAGAGCGACCCACCTAGTTTTGGATGGTCTGCCCACTTTGGTATCGGATACGGGAGTGAAGGCTCAAGGCCGGCCGCAGCCGAAGACATCCGAGCAGTGATCGAACCGACAGCCGTGGAGTAGGGCGAGGTACAAACGCATCGCCTCTCTTGATTCTGTCGCCCGTCCTTGTCTTGCTCACGGACCCGGACTCCCAGGCATGCGCCCTGCGATCGTCAGGTCAAGGTTGGTCAGTCCTCTTCCCGTCTCGAGCCGACCAAAAGGATTCCACCCAGTGCCAAGACGCTCGCGGCCAGAAGCAGGAGGGCGCCGTCGTTGGAGCCGGTGAGGGGGAGCACCTCCACAGCCTCGACCTCATCACCGACAGTGGTGGTTGTGATGATCGTGCCGCGCACCTCGTCCTCGACTGTGGACGTCGTCTCCTCCGGCGGGGAAGTCGTCGAGGCGACCTCGTCGTTTGTGGTCGTGGTGGTGGCCTCGTTTGTGGTCGTGGTCGTGGCCTCGGTGGTGGTGGTGGTAGTGGCTTCCGTTGGTATGCATTCGACGTGGACCACAACACCCGCAGAGAAGATCTCGTCCGGTCCCATGACCAATGACACGACAATCTCAGAGCCGAGTTCCAGTTCGCCCTCGGCGATCACAACTGTTCCGGCGCCACTCTCCACTTCCTCGAGTCTGACCACGGAGCTTCCCGACTCAACTACGAGATCATTGCCGGGGTGTACCGACTCCTGGTTCTCCGACTGGGCGGCGACGGTGCAGACTTGGCCAACAAATTGCTCCCCTACTGGCTCGGTGGCCAAAACCGTGGCAGATCCCTCCGGCGCTTCCACCACCGTGTCGATCGGAATGGTGATGGAGAACTCTTCGGAAACAGTGGCGGCGGCAAGTCGGGTCGATGCGAAAGTGAGAAGACTCGTCGCTACGACAAGTGTCGAGATGGCCGACCACCGGCAAGGGGCCTTGCGCTCCGAAGCCGGGGGTTGGCGTCGACCCCGCCTCCCAATCAAAACGGCGAGGGTGCCCGCGCCGATTCCAGTCGCGTTGAGTCGTCTCACAGGTAGCCTCCCGATGGCTCGCTCTTGCCCGCCGTCTTTCCCCGTTTCCATGTGGGTCGAACGCTTCAGATGGTCGGGTCCCACCTCAAACACTATCAAGGGAATCTGGCACGGACCATCGAATCAAACTGCCCGATATAAGGCTGCGGTCTCAGGGGATCATCGCAGGCACATATCGAGCGTCCAAGGTTCCGGAGCCCTCATCCGCCACCCTTCCAGAACACCTCGGGATTGAGGATGTGAGACGGATCCAAAGCCTCCTTGATCCGTCGGCTGAACTCGAGGGTCGCCGGATCGCTGGAACGTCGCCACCAATCCGTCTTGGCCACTCCGATTCCATGTTCGCTGGCGATGACGCCACCGAGCCCGACGACAACCTCCAGGACTCTGTCGATCACCTGATCCGGGTCGGGGCTGCCCACAACGTTCACATGGAAGTTGCCCTCGGCGAGATGGCCCCACAGGTAAATGTCACCGTCGAGACCCAATCCATGGATTGCTGTGACGAGCTCGTCCATCCGGCCCAAGGGCACCGCGACGTCGAGTTTGACCGGCACTCCTATTTGATTCACGGTCTCTGTGATCGACTCCCGATACGCCCAAAGCCTTCGGTCAACCACTGCCTCGACGTTTTCGGTCACTTGCGGTGGCTGGGACGATTCGATGAGCACATAGAGGGGCGCATCCGATGGCAGCGGGCGCGACAGGCCACGATGCCGCATCACCAACTCGAGACAGGCGTGATCGAAGAACTCGGCGGCATGCACGCCAGACTCGGGGAGGTATCGAAGACCTTCCTCCAGTGAGCCAACCCCGACCAGAGTGACCATGAGGTCCATGACCTGGGGCAGGAGACGTAGACGTGCGGCGGTGATCACCCCCAACGTGCCCTCGCTGCCCACCATCAATTGGAACAGGTCGGGGCCGGTGCTCTTCTTCGCCACCCCATAGAGTCGGGAGCCCACACTGCCGTCGGCGAACACCACTTCGATGCCCAGAACCTGACGACGGGTGTCGCCGTTTGCCACCACGTTCATC
>JBOGEU010000247.1:0-7068 GCA_050741995.1 Acidimicrobiia bacterium
CCAGCGATGCCCCGAGCACCATGAGCAGGATCTCTCCGACCTGTTGCGCCGCCCCGAGGACGTCCCCCGTGAATCCTGCGATCTGTCGGCCAGCGAGAGCCCCGATCACGACGGTCCCGGCCCCGGCCAGCACCGCGAAGGGGACCAGCCACCAGCCGAGGGCGACCACGCCGATCAGGATGGAGAGCAGCAGCCCGCTCATCACCTGAGCTCGGAGACCGGGATCGGAATGGGCGGCACCGAGCCCCTCCGTCGCCGCCGGGGGCAATGCTCCCATCAGGGCGATGGCGCCACCCCGGCTCAGGGCGTGGGCCGCGGGCAGCAGCACCAAGGCAGGCCCCGCACCCAGGGAGGCAAGGGCAGCCACCCGCACCACGACGCTGAGCACCAGGGCCAGAGCCCCGTATGTGCCATGCACCGGGTCCTTCATGATGCGCAGCTTCTCTTCACGGTCCGAGCCCCCACCAAAGCCATCCACCGTGTCGGCGAGGCCATCTTCGTGCAATGCCCCCGTGATCAGCACCCCCAGGGCCACCGCGAGCCCGGCGGCGACCGTTCCCGGCAGGACCGAGAGCAGACCGGCATAGGCGAACGCGATCACCAGACCGATGAAGCCACCGACCACCGGGATCCATTTCACCGACCGGCTCAAGTCGAGGCGGTCCCACCCGGCTCTCCCGATCGGGATCCTGGTGAGCAAGGTGATCGCAGCGCTCATGCCCCTCATCGGCCAAGCCCCCACTCATCGAAGGTGGCGACATCGGTGACACAGAGTGGCGCCAACCGGATCAGGGGGACCGCGGCCAGGGCGCCGCTAGCCTCGCCCAGCCTCATACCGAGATCGAGGATCGGGGGCTTTCCCAGCTTGTCGAGGAGAAGACGATGACCCGGCTCGGCGGAACAATGACCGGCGACGACGTGGTCGAGGGCGCCGGGACGCGCCAGCTCCAGGGCAGCACATGCCGCGACGACGACGAAGCCATCCAACACCACGGGTATCGAGCGGGCACGCGCCCCGATGACCGCGGCGGCGATGGCCACCAGCTCCGAGCCTCCGGCCTGGCGAAGCACCTCGAGCGGGTGGGCGCTTCCGACCCGGAGCCGCACCGCATCCACCGCAGATTTCTTCCTGCGCAGTGCTTCCTCGCCGACCCCGGTCCCGACACCGGTCCACATCTCGGCATCGCCGCCGAACAGCCCGGAGCAGACGGCGGCGGCGGCCGTGGTGTTCCCGATCCCCATCTCTCCCACCACCAGCAGATCGGTCCGGCCCAAGGCGGCCACGTACTCGCGGCCTGCTCTCCAGCACTCCTCGAAGCGGGCCGGGGTCAGTGCCGGTTCGACGCTGATGTCCCCCGTCGGCCGGCCCACCCCGACATCGACCACTGACAGCTCCACCCCGAGCATCGAGGCCATGACACTGGCGGTGGCCTTACCCCGGCTCAAGGCTCGGAACATGGCGCCGGTGACTTCAGGCGGATAGGCGCTGACCCCCTTGGCGGCGACACCGTGGTCGGCGGCAAAGATCACGGCGTTGACGACGTCGACCCGGGGTGTCGCCGTTCTCTGCCATCCTGCCAACCAGACAGCGATCTCGTCGAGACGCTCCAGGGCGCCCTCAGGGCGGAGCACATGGCTCGCCCGTTCCCGCACCTTCGCCTCTGCTCCGGCGTCGGCGGCGGGCAGGGCATCCAGCAGCGCCGCGTGGTCAACCATCGGTCGCTTCGCCCCAAACCGAGTCGGCGGGCCGGACCGGGACCACTCCCCCGGCAACAGTCAGGTAGACGTGATCCGAGGCCTCTGCCCACAGGGCGTTGACCCGGCCCAGCACGTCTCGATAGCGACGGGCGAGATCGTTGACGGGGACGATCCCCGAGCCGACCTCGTTGCTGACTACGACAGTTGCCAACTCCCGGGCCGCGGCCAGGGCTGCGGCGTCACCGGCCCGGCTCCGCACCTCGTCGTCGTCGAGGCCGGCGCCGATGAGATTGGAGACCCACAACGTGAGGCAGTCGACGATCACCCGATGGCCGTCCTCGACTCGACTCAAGGCGCCTTCGAGGTCTAACGGCTCCTCGACCAGGGTCCAGTCGGCGGGACGCGACCTCTGATGCTCGAGGATGCGGTCTTGCATCTCCTGGTCCCCGCCCTCGGCGGTGGCGATCAACGTCACCGGGCCTGATCCGGATGTCATCAGTGTCCCTGCCAGCTTCGACTTACCGCTGCGGGCCCCCCCGAGGAGGATTGTCAGCGCCATCGGGGCCCTGCCTCACCATCGGGCACGTCCTGATCGGAGGTGGGACCGAGGCGGATCGGGATCACAGTGAGAGCCCCGGACTGGTCCACCACCCGGACCGTGGCGGCGTAGTGCTGTTGGATGCGCTCCTCGGTGAGGACTTCCGACGCAGGGCCCTCGCTCACGACTTCTCCTCCATCGAGCAGGACCAACCGTTGGGCGAACTGGCCGGCCAGCGTCAGGTCGTGGAGAGCGGTGACCACGGTCAGGCCTTGCTCCACTCTCAAGTCGTCGATCAGCTCGAGGACCTGCTGCTGATGGCCGACGTCCAGGGCAGAGGTGGGCTCGTCGAGCAGCAGGATCTCCGACTGCTGGGCCAAGGCCCGGGCGAGGACCGCACGCTGCGATTCGCCGCCGGAGAGCGACCCGATCTGACGATGGGCCAGGCCCTCCAGGTCGAGACGCTCCAGGACCTCTGCCAGCACCGCTCGGTCGTGTGCCGACTCCGTCCCCAGATAGGAGATGTACGGGGTGCGCCCGATCAGGACGTAGTCGGCCACGGTCACCCCCTCGGGCAGGACGGGTCGCTGGGGAAGGAACGCGACGAGTTGGGAGAGCCGGCGCCGGCTCATGGCCGATGTCGGCCGGCCGTCGATCTCGATGGTGCCCGAATAGCGAACGAGCCCCGCCACCGCCCGGAGCAGGGTGGTCTTGCCGGCGCCGTTGGGCCCGATCAGGGCCACCCACGACCGCGCCGGGACCTGGACATCGACTCCCTTGACGACCCTGCTCCCGTTGTATGCCACGGCAACCTCGCTCATTCGGAGATCGCTCATGTCAATCGCCTCGCCCGGGACAGGACCAAGAGGAAGAACGGGGCCCCGAAGAAGGCGGTGACCACACCGATCGGGATCTCCGCCGGGGCCAACACCGATCTGGCGATCAGGTCGGCGAGGATGAGGAATGCGGCGCCGAACCCTAGGGAGAGGGGAAGGATGAGCCGGTAGCTCGACCCGAGCACAAGCCTGATGGCGTGGGGCACGATGATCCCCACGAAGCCGATGAGCCCGCTCACGGCCACCGCCGCCGCCGTGCCCAGGGTGGCGGCGGCGACCACGACGAGGCGGACCCGGGCCGAGCGTATTCCGACACTGTCGGCCTCCTCGTCGCCGACTCCCATGACGTCGAGCAGACGGCGATAGAGGAGAAGACCGAGCCCGCTGACGACTACGTAGGGAAGGACCAGGCCCACTTCCCGCCACCCCACGGTGCCCAGAGCCCCCAGGATCCAGACATAGACCTCGCGGAAAGTCTCCGAGTTCTGCTGCTGGATGAAGGTCTGGGTGGCGGTGAGGAACGCGGCTACCGCCACTCCGGCCAGGATGAGGGTTGTCGCCGCGTACGCCTTGGTCGCCGACCGACCGAGAACGTAGGTGACCACAACCCCCACGACCGCCCCGACGAAGGCAGCCAGCGGAAGCGGGCTCACCGGCCATCCGGCCTGGTCCGGCAGGTAGGCGATGGCCAGTGTCGCCCCCAGTCCGGCGCCGGCGGCGACACCGAGGAGGTAGGGGTCGGCCAGGGGATTTCGGAATACTCCCTGGAAGGCCGCTCCGGCCATGGCCAACATCCCGCCCACCAGTCCGGCGAGCACCACCCGGGGGACCCTGAGCTCCCAGAGGATCGCCGCTTCCCTCTCCGACAGGCCGGAGCTCACGTCCACCCCCGGAATCCGATCGGCGAGCTCGGCGAGCACGTCACCGAAAGACAGTTCCACCGCCCCGACGAGGATCCCGAGCAGGGCGCTGACAACGACCGCCCCGAGAACGACGAGCCACAAGCGGAGACTCGGCATCGTGGTCCGCACCTGGCCGACGTGCAGGGTGGTGGCTGCGTCCATCAGGGCCCTGCCGGCTCCAACCCGAGAACCGCGCCGACGACGGCTTCGAGGAAGTCGACGACCCGCGGGCCCCAACGGGAGGCGACATCGTCGTCGAGAGGCACCACGGCGCCACTGGTGACTGCGGTGAGCTTGTCCCATCCGGGCCGGGCAGCGACCGTCTCGGCGGACTCGCCGCAACACTTGGTGTCGGCGAGGAAGATCATGTCGGGATCGGCGTCGATGATGTACTCCGCCGAGAGTTGGAGATACAGGTCTTCGGCCCCTTTGGCCTGATCGGCGATGTTCTCCAGCCCGGCGATGCCGTAGACCTCCCCCACGAAGGTCGCTGAGGTCACGGTGAAGAAGGTCCCCTCCAACTCGTGGTAGTAGGTGAGCGGCTCTTCCATCTCTGGCACCGAGCCGGACAACTCCTCGATCTCGGTCTGCATCGAGGCCACCACCTCTGCCGCCTCCCCGATGTGCCCGGTGGCGGCGCCGAGTTGCTCGATCTGGGCGTAGGTGTCGTCGATCGCGGCGGCGGCAGGCTGGTGGATCACCGGGATCCCGATCGCGGTGAGAGCGGAGATGATGTCGTTCAGGTCATCGGACACCACCACCAGATCGGGGTCGAAATCGGCGACCGCCTCGACGTTGGGCTCGAACCCGGAGAGATCGGTGGTCGGAGCCTCCTCGGGGTAGTAGGAGAACTGGTCGACCGCCACCACCTGGTCCCCGGCCCCAATGGCGAACAACACCTCTGTCGCTGTCGGCGCCAGGGAGACGATGCGCTCCGGACGCTGTTCGATGGTGACCTCGCCGTTGGCGGCGCCGACGGTCACCGGGAAGGCAGGGTTTTCCGTCGTAGTCACCTGCCCGATTGTGGTCGTCGTGTCGGCAACGGTCGATGACGCGACCGGGGCAACTGTTGTCGACGCGACCCCGTTGTTGGAGCCGCAGGCGGTGGCCAAGACCACCAGGATCAGTGCGATCCTTCTCATATGAAACATCCTCCATCAAGGAGGATGAAGAGGTTTGGTGGCTTCCCTGAGCCCACGTTTCCGTCTTCATCCGAGACTTTCATCGTGGCCCTGGAGGTTCAGGCGACCTGGCTCGTCCCCCTAAGGGGCATCACAGTTGCGGGACAGCGCCGGGATCAAACCGGCTTCGCTGCCTCCGGGGCACCCGCCACGAGGGTGGGCCCGGCCATCATAGCCGGGCCCACCCGGGAGGAATCGGAGCCCACGCCGCCGACTTGGTGGTCAGTCCCGCATATGACCCTTCAGTGCCCCAATCAGGTATCGGTCACTGGCCATCGGGGCGCTGACCCAAGGTCACGGTTAATGTGAGCTCTTGGCCGTCGCGCATCACCACCATGTCGACGGTGTCGCCCGGCTGGTGGGTCTGGACCTGGGCCGCCAGATCGGCGATCCCCTGGACAGGGACACCGTCGAGCGAGATCACGAGGTCATCGACCTCCAACCCTGCTTCATCGGCCGCCGAGCCCGGAGTCACCTCGGTGATGACCGACCCCGCCTGACCGGAGTCGACGTCGCCACCCACCACTCCGAGGAATGCGGTCTCGATCGACTCGCCGGCGACGACACGATCGGCGATATTGCTCGCAACGTCGATCGGGACTGCGAACCCAACTCCATCATTGGCCCCGGAGAGGCTGAATATGGAGACGTTGATTCCCATGACGCGGCCCTCACGGTCGACCAGGGGACCGCCCGAGTTGCCAGGGTTGATGGCAGCATCGGTCTGAATGACCGCTCTGGCGGTCCCATTAGACGGGATCGCCTGATTCACGGCGGACACGATCCCGGCGGTAACCGTGCTTTGCAGGCCCCAAGGGCTCCCCACCGCGATCGCCATCTGGCCCACCTGTGGCTCATCGTCCAGCGCCAGCTCGGCGGCGGGGAGACCGGTCCGGTCCACCTGCACCACAGCGACGTCGGCGCCGGAGGTTCCTCCCAGCACCGTCCCTTCCACCTCCTCACCGTCGTCGAAGCGGACGGTGACCGTGTCGTTGCCCTGCACCACGTGGGCCGCGGTGAGGATGAGCCCGTTCGAGTCGTAGATGACACCGGATCCGACCCCGGAGCCCGGGCCGCCGTCGCCGATCTGGATCTGGACCACGGATGGCAGGATGCGGGCGGCGGCGGCGGCCACCGGCTCCTCGCCCGGATCCAGCTCGGCGGTCCCGGAGCCGCCGGCTTGTTCTTCCTGCTGGCTCACGGCGGGGGGCTGGTCCTCCCTGGTGAGGAGATAGGTGACGCCCGACGAGGCGGCGATGAGCACCAGCGCCAACAAAATGGGCAACCAAATCGAGCGCTTGTCGACCGACGATGGCGTGGCCGGGGGCGGGGTCACGGGACGGGTCGGTGGCGGAGGCGCCGAATCCGACCTCGTCGGTGTTCCCGTTTCCTTGTCGACCTGTCCGGTGGACGGGTCGGCCGCCTCGGGTAGTTCCTCGGTGGCCACGGCAGCAGGACGTGGCTCGGTCACGTTGGGAGTCTCTTGCGGCGTCCCTTGGGTCGAGCTCTCCTGGCTCATGTCATCATTTCCGATCATTCTCTAGACCTCCTGGCATGGTCCAACCTACGGGTTGGTGGTCAAGCAGCCGTAAAGGGCGAGCGCGCCGGATGAGGGGCCTTTGCCTCCGGAGTGCGGAGCCAAATCACCATGGTTGTCCCCTTACCACCGGAACCGGCGAACGACACCAGGGCGCCATCGTGGGCGAGAGCGATCTGCTCGACGATCGACAGGCCGAGACCTACACGCCCAGCTTCCGGCTCCTCGGGGAGCCCAGGGCCCTGATCGCCTACCGCCATCCACGCCCAACCTTCGATCACACCGGCTCCGATACGGATTGTCGAACCGGGGGTCGAAACGCCGATGGCGTTGTCCAACAGGTTGGTGAAGGCGCGGTCCAGAGAGACGACCACAC
>JBOGEU010000248.1:0-21328 GCA_050741995.1 Acidimicrobiia bacterium
CGACGTGGTGCGATAGCCAACCCGATCTCGTCGCTTTCACCGACCAATGCCTTGCCCATCGCGCCGAGATCATGCAGCTCCGAGGCATCTGGGCGGAGGCCCTGGAGCAAGCTCACAGAGCACACGAACGAAGAGGCAGTGGCTTGATCGCGGCACAGGCCTATTACCAGCAGGCCGAGATCCACCGGCTACGGGGTGAGTTCGGGCATGCGGAGGGGGCCTACCGCCAGGTCAGCCTCAACGGCGGTGATCCCCAGCCGGGTCTGGCCAGGCTGCGGCTCGCCGAGGGCAATCCCGACGCCGCGGTGGCCTCTCTCGACCGGGCTCTCGCCGAGACGCGGGAAGTGATTCGGAGGCTGGCGATTCTCCCCGCGTACGTGGACATCATGTTGACCGTTGGAGACGTGCCGGCGGCCCGGAGCGCGTCCGATGAGCTGCTGGCCATCGCCGATCAGACCGGGATCGATATGCACCGGGCCTGGGCGGGATATGCACTCGGTGTCGTCGATCTCGCCGGCGGCCTTGCCGGCGAAGCCATCCCCAGCCTCAGAGACGCTTTCAAGGTGTGGCAGGCCCTCGATGTGCCCCATGAGATGGCCCGCACCAAGACTTCACTGGCCAAGGCCCTGCTCTCGGTGGGCGACGAAGACACGGCGAACCTCGAGCTCGAGGCGGCGCGATCTGCGTTTTCCAGGCTCGGCGCGACCCCGGACATGCTCGAGGTCGAGGCGCTGATCGGGTCGAGACGTCTCCGAAAGCCACACGACTTGACGCCGAGGGAGCTGGTGGTGCTCAGATTGCTCACCACCGGTGCCACCAACCGGTCGATCGCCGAGCATTTGGTCCTCAGCGAGCGAACAGTCGATCGCCATGTCAGCAACATCTTCGCCAAGCTCGGCGTGGCGACACGGAGCGCAGCTACCGCCCACGCCTATCGCCATCGATTGGTGTGATCGCTGGGTAGTTCTACCCACTTTCAAAGCCGAGAAAGTTGGGTACTTCAGCCGATGCGTGCGCACCGACCCCGCCATAGGTTCGTGGGGGTGAGCCCAGGTGGAGGAGACATGGCGAGTCGCGCAACAACCGAGAGATTCGAGGTGCTTGTCATCGGTGGCGGGCAGGCGGGTCTGGCCACCGGCTATCACCTCGCCCGACGCGGCCTCTCATTCGTGATCCTCGACGCCAACGACCGCATCGGAGACTCCTGGCGGAAAAGATGGGACTCGCTTCGTCTGTTCACCCCCGCCCGCTACGACTCACTTCCCGGGATGGCGTTCCCCGCACCCGATCACTCCTACCCGACAAAGGAGGAGACAGGGGCCTATCTCGAACGCTATGCCTCGGAGCTCGATCTCCCGGTCAGAACCGGTGTGCGGGTTGACAGGCTCTCCAAGGATGGAGATCGTTTCGTAGTCACCGCCGGTGACATGCGGTTCGAGGCAGGCAATGTCGTGGTCGCCACCGGGGCATATCACACCCCTCGAATCCCGCCCTTTGCTCCCGACCTGGATCCGGCGATCCTCCAGATGCATTCGAATCAGTACCGCAACCCGTCCCAGCTTCGAGAGGGCGGGGTCCTGGTGGTTGGCGCCGGCAACTCCGGCGCCGAGATCGCCATGGAGTTGTCCCGTCATCACCAGACCTGGCTCTCGGGCCGCGACACCGGCCAGGAGCCGACAAGGGCCGGAAGCCTCCCCGACAAGCTGCTCACTCCGCTCATCTGGTTCGTGGCGTCACGCGTGGTCGATGTCAGGAACCCTATTGGCAGAAAAGTCCGGGATCGGTTCCTCGACCCTCCCCGGGGCATTCCTCTGGGCCGGGTCCGGCGAAAGGACATTCTCGCCGCCGGGATCGAAAGAGTCCCCAGAACGACCGAGGTACGCGACGGGCGCCCGGTGCTCGACGACGGGCGGGTCCTCGATGTCTCCAATGTGATCTGGTGCACCGGATTCGTCCCTGACTTCTCCTGGATAGACCTTCCCATCTTCGAGGAGAACGGCTACCCGGCACACAACCGCGGCGTGGTCGAATCCCAGCCGGGTCTCTACTTCATGGGCCTCCTCTTCCTCTCCACATTGAGCTCGGCGCTGGTGGGCGGGGTGAGGCGGGATGCGGAGCACATCGCTCGCCACCTCATGTCGACCCACTCCGGCCTGGGAGAAGACGGCCAATGGCGCGACGAGGCGAGACTGACCGCGTCCTGACTCGATCGATCGGCGGGGGCTGCGCAGACCGGTCCCTACCCGGCTGTGATGAGGATCATATTGCCGTCGGGGTCGTCGACCATGGCGGCGTAGGGACCGGTGGTCTGCGCCGGCGCCGCCCGCCCGTGGTACCCGTAACCGATCAGCTCCTCGTACTTGGCGTCGACCGCATCGTTGTCGGCCAAGAAGAACTCGAGCATGATCCGGTACCCACCGGCCGGCTCCTCTCGGGCCGGGTCATACCTCTTGGCGAACACGGTGTCCCAGAACACGGTGACCCCGCTCTCCATGCGGTGCATGACAAAAGCCTCGGCGTCGGCGCTCTCGGGGATGTCCACCCCGAGTCGCCGGTAGAACTCCAACGCGGTGGGCATGTCCCTGACCACCAGACCCACCATGCTCAATTCGAGTGACATCTCAGCTCCTCATTCCACTATGGCCACCACCCCGCAGCGCTCTTCGAGGACTCGACGAACCACGGCCCACGCGTCACCAGGCACTGTCGGTGGCGGATTGTCTACCAGGTCCTGCAATGGCCGCGAGGGGTTCCACTCGTTGTCCTCCGCGTAGTCGTAGGTTTCCTGCTCGTAGGCGAGGACCGTGTCGAAAGCGTCCCGTTCAGGTGCATCGACGTAGTCGACGGCCTCGGTGTAGAAGGCCAGGCCCGCAGACCGCACCGCCTGCACGTCGTCGGGTCCCGCGGAAGGAAGGTGCCCGTCGAGGGCCGCCACCAGATCGGCGTGAGCGAGACAAAGCGGGTCCTCGCCTTGGATCGTGGTCGTAGGCACCGACCCCGGCGTGGTCCCACCATCACTCGTCGAGGTCTCAACGACCACGGCCTCGGTCGTCTCCGCCGCCTCGTCTTCGTCGAATGCACCCAGCCCGAAGGCCGCCCCCACCCCCAATACAGCGACCACAAGCACCCCTATGACAACCCATGCCCGGTTCAAACGTCTCCTTCCGCCCACCGGAACCTACCTCCCCGCGGCTGCCGGAAACATGCCGGCCCAGGGGCCCGACGTACGGAATGCGGCCTACTCAGAAGGTGGTGGAGGTGGAGGTGGTTGCGGACCGCCCAGGTCCTGATTCGCTTGGAGGAACTCCTCGCGGGTCATCTCCCCGTTGGCGTACCGCATGCGAAGCGTGCTGAGAGCGTCGTCGAGCCCGGGGCGGGAGCCTCCCCAGGGCCCGTTGCCCCGCCAAAGCAGGATGGCCAACCCGACCAGCACTAGCGCCACAAACGCCAGGAACAGGAAGAAGGCGATCCAACGAAGGCCAAGCCCGTGTTCCCACAGCCGCAGACCACCCCAAAGGCGAAGCACCAGATGAGTCGTCATCCGATCAGGATACGGTGACCTGCGTAAAGGCCAAATGAGAAAGGACATTCATGAGCGATCAATTCGAACGCACCCCGCTGACCGTGGCGGGCGTGGCTCCACCGGCCGGGAACTACTCGCACGGGATAATCGCCTCGGGACGGATCCTCTTCGTCGCCGGTCAGACCGCCCTCGACGAGGACGGCAACCTGGTGGGCGGGGACGATGCCGGGGCCCAGGCGCGACAGGTGCTGACCAACCTGCAGCGAGTGATCGAGTCTGCTGGTGGAACCATGGCCGACGTGGCGCGCACCACCGTCTACTTGACCCGGCTCGAGGATCGAGGCCCGGTCGGTGAGGTGAGGAGGGAGTTCTTCCCGGCTCCGGCGCCGGCCAACACGCTTCTGGTCGTCTCATCGCTGGCAAACCCCGGCTTCCTGGTGGAGATCGACGCCATCGTCCCCCTGCGCTGATCCGCGGTGGACGCCGCGTCGAGGCTCGCCGACCGGATCCGGGAGTTGGCGAGGGACCGGGGAAGGCCGCTGCTGGTGGCCATCGATGGGCGGACTGCTGCCGGAAAGTCGACCCTGGCAGCCAAGGTGGCGGCACAGGTCGGGGCCGTCGTCATAGACGGCGACGATTTCTATGCAGGAGGGACTGCAGCCGAATGGGATGCGATGAGCGCCGCCGAAAAGGTGGACCATTGCATCGACTGGAGACGGCAGCGGCCGGTGCTCGAAGCCCTGTCCAGGGGGGAGCGGGCAGCGTGGTTCGAATACGACTGGGATGCCGATGACGGCCGACTGGCAGAGAAGGCGACCATCTGTGAGCCGGCGCCGATCATCATCCTCGAAGGTGCCTACAGCGCCCGTCCCGAGATGGCCGACATGTTCGACCTGCGTGTCTTGGTCGATGCTCCAGCCGACCTTCGCCGGGAGCGGCTCATCCGACGCGAAGGCAAGGACTACCAGGAGGACTGGAACGCACGATGGGACGAGGCCGAGCAGTGGTATTTCGCCGAGGTGATGCCGCCCGAGGAGTTCGACCTGGTGCTCTAGTGATCCGGCCGGGCGCCTGTCAGCCGTGGGACCAGGCGGCCCAACTCCCGTCGAACACCTTTACCGCGTCCCCTCCATAGATGCTCTGGACCCAGATACCCGGCTGATCGTCGATGACGCCGGCCAGGGCGACCGCCGACGAGTCGGGCGACCAGAGCTGCAGCGACTGTGCGTACTGGTCGAAGAACCGGAGAACGTCCCTCACGAACAATGGCTGGGGAGCGATGGTGGTCAGCACCCTCGCCTCACCGGCCCTCCAGACCAGGACGTCGGCCAGGCCGCTTTGGGCGGATGGTTTCAGGACCATGAGCGCCTGACCGTCGGGGCTCCAGAAGAACCCGATCGAGGTGTCGTCCGTCACCTCGGACAGCTCCCCACTTTCCACATCAACCACCACCACCCTGTTCGCAGGGAGGGCCGGGGTCTCCGACAGCGCCGCGCTGATGCCGCCCTCGTCCTGGGGCACGAATGATTGAGCAGCCACTCGGGTTCCCTGAGGGTTGACGACAAAGGCGATCGGCCCCGGTGTCGTCGCCAGCAGACGCCCCTCGCCCTCGAGGTCCCGAACCTCGAGGCCATCCGGCCCCAGATGGAAGATCCCGGCCGGCGTCCAATAGGGCGCCTGGTATTCGGCTGCCGTGGCCCCGATGGCGCGTGCGGTCCCCTCGAGGTCGATGGTGGTGAAGAGGTCCTGCTGCACGTGAGCGGCGACTCGATCGCTGTCTGGGCTCCACGAGAAGTAGAAGGGCGAGCCGTCGGCGACCACGGCAGTGGTGCCGGCGCCGACATCGACCATCTCGAAGTCGATGACGCCCAGGTCTCCGTTGTGGAGGACACCGATGCTCCGGCCGTCCGGTGACCAATACATGTAGAAGGGTGGCGCGCCCATGGCGATCGAGGTTCTATCCGCCCCTTCAGGATCGCTGAGGCCGATCCCAAAGCCGGTTGTCGTGATCTCTGACCAGGCGATGCGGTCGGACCGGGGCGAGAAGAAGGGCTGTGTGTAGCGGGCCTGCTCACCCGAGTCGTCGGTGACCTGCGCCGGGCTCGAGCCGTCGGGGTCGACTGTCACGATGTTGCCTGCATTGTCGAGCACAACGAGACGACCGGGGAGGTCTGCGATCGGGGTCGGCTCGGGCCGGGTCGTCGTGGTGCTGGGGGTGCCCGCCTCTGACTCGCCTCCCACCGTGCACGCGGTGACAAGGAGCAATGCTGATGCGCAGGCCATCGGGCGGGACAACATCTGAAGCCAGCGTACCGATCACCGGCTAATGGCCTGCCTCGGCGATCACCCTCGCCAGCAACGCCTGGTCCACGCTGCCGCCGCTCACCACACAAACGCTCAAGCCACGCTCTGCGACCGGGGTGGCGAGGGCGGCAGCCACCGATGCCGCACCCGCCCCTTCGGTGACCAACTTGTCCCGGAGCGCAAGACGCCCCATGGCGCTCATCACCTCCTCCTCGGAGACCAGGACGACCTCGTCGACGAGTCTGCGCAGCATGGGGTACATCTCGTCTGTGATCACCGGTGTCGACGCCCCTTCGACGATCGTGTCATGCCATTCGATCCATGTCGGACCGCCCGCCTCGAACGCGGCCGCCAACGCCGAGTTGACCGCGGCTTGCACCCCGTAGACCCGTACCGACGGCCTCAGAGCCTTAAGCACCGAGGCGACGCCTGCGGCCAGCGCGCCCCCGCCGACGGGGACGAACACCGAGTCCAGAGCGGGAAGATCTTCGAAGATCTCGAGACCGATTGTGCCGTGACCGGCGATCATCAACGGCTCCCCCCATGGATTGAGATAGATGTAAGGCTCTTTGCGCCACGCCTCCTCGAACATGAAGCGCATCAGGTCGGTCATCGAGACCGGGGCGAGGTCCACCCCGTAGGCCGCGATTGCGGCTCGCTTCGACTCGTGGAGCGTGTCGGGAACATGGGATCGGGCCGGTACCCCGAGGATGCGGCCCATGTATCCCAGGGCGATGGCGGTGTTCCCGGCACTCGTGGTGGCGATCCCATATCGTCTCTGTTCCTCCTCGAGGCTCAAGGCCCAGTTGCCGACGCCACGGATCTTGAACGATCCCACCGGTTGCAGGACCTCCGGCTTGAGATGGATGTCTGGCGGCTCGCCGTCGCCATCGAGGGCAAGGAGCGGGGTGCGAATTGCGATGCCGGCAATGCGGCTCGCCGCCTCGTTCACCATCTCGAGATCGGGCGGCTCGACCGGGTCACCACCCCATCCTGTCGGTCGCTGCTCGGCCACTACCTTCCCTTTCGCACACAGCGACTCTATTGGTCTGGAGGCCGGCGCATGGAGAAGGTCATCGTCGAGGGGCTGGCCAGGGTTCCCTCGTTCAGCCACGCCGTCATCGCCGGCGATCACGTCCACGTGGCGGGGAGCCTGGGGACAGTGGGAAACACGACCGACCTGGCGCCGGGTGGAGTCGGAGCACAGACCACCCAGACTCTCCGCAACATCGAGAAGATTCTCGAGGCCACCGGTCTGGGTCTGAGCCATGTGGTGAAGATGAACGTCTACCTGTCCGACATGTCCGACTTTCAGCAGATGAACGAGGCGTACATGGATGTGATCGGCGACTCTCCACCGGCTCGGATCACGGTTGGCGGCGTCGATCTGGCGCTCGGGGCGCTGGTCGAGATCGACTGCGTCGCCTACCGGGGCGATTGATCACGGATTAGGTCCCATGCCCTTCAACCTGGGGTCATCCCGGGTCGATAACAGCGCATGGAACCGACCATGAGGCTGGTCATATCGGCGCGTTACCGGGTGGCCGTCCTGCTCATCGCCATGATCGGCACCGCCCTCGGCATCCTCACCGAGTATGGGGTGTGGGCGTCCGATTCCCCCGGGTCGAGCTATCGGCTCGTGGCCTATGCCGCGATTGGGCTCACCGCGGCTTACCAGCTGATGCGTCACCGGCGGTTCGAGGCCGTAGCCGCGATGACGGCTCTCGCCTTCTGCACGCTGAGCCTCACCAAGGCCGGGCACCTGACCGGATTCGACAGTGGCAACACGCTGGCCTGCCTGATCTTGATCTCGGTGGTCTATGTGGCGACCAGGGAGAGCCGGACCGTCGCCCCGCTGGTCTTCGGAGCGACCTTGACCGCCACCTACACGGTGGCGTCGGTGATGGTCGAGAGGCCTTCCGCGTCCGAGGCGATCGCCAAGCTGTTGATCGGGATCCCCGGACAGGCACTGGTGATGTGGATCACCTGGCAGTTGATCCAGTCCTTGGCCGAAGCCTCGGAGCATCAGGCGAGGACCGCACGGATCCAACAGGCACTTGCCACCTGCTCACAGGCCCTCCTCACCGGACGAGACAAAGAGCCCCTCGATGCCGCTCTCGATGCGCTTCTCGATGCAACCGAGGCCGACTACGCCTACATCGACATCAACCGGGTAGGCGACGAGGGTGACATCACCTGGGAGATCGTGGCCGAGGCGGTTGGGGGCAACGTCCCGTCAGGGCCCAACGCCTTCAACGAAGGGGACTACATCCAGTTCCCCGAGTTGATGGAGCGGCTCTCAGCGGGGAGATCCAGCCGGATACAGGTGTCAAAGCTCCCAATGCCGATACGGGCGCGATACGAGGCCGAGGGCATTCAGTCAGAGCTGATGGCTCCGATCATGATCCGCGGCCAATGGGTAGGCACCCTCGGCTATTCCGATTTCTGGAGGGACGACGCTTGGTCCAAGGCGGAGGTGGACGGTCTGATGCGCGCCGCCGACATGGTCGGCGCCTACTGGGAGCGGGAGTCGGCGCGGGAGGGGCTCGAGGAGCTGGCGAAGGCCAAGGATCGGTTCATCGCCACCGTCAGCCATGAGCTGCGAACCCCGCTGGCGGCGGTGGTCGGGTTCGCGGGAGAGCTGTCGCAGAGCCTCGACCGCTACTCCCGGGACGAGGTCCTCGAAATGGTCACCCTCATCTCCAACCAGAGCATCGAAGTCGCCCATCTCGTCGACGACCTGCTCACCGCAGAGCGGGCCGCTTCAGGGAATCTCACGGTGACGCCAACCACCATCGACCTCCTCGAGGAGACCCGTTCGATCGTGGGGTCGCTTGGCATCGAGGTCACCGTCGAGGGCGAGCCGATCGCGACCTGGGCGGACACGCTTCGCACCCGGCAGATCGTTCGCAACCTGCTCACCAATGCCCATCGCTATGGAGGAGGACAGATAAAGGTGGAGGTCTCCATGAGAGAGGGGATGGCCCTGCTCGCGGTGACCGACGACGGTCACGGAGTGACGAGCATCGACGCCGAGCACATCTTCGACCCCTATTATCGCTCCAAGTCAGAGCACACCAAGCCCGACTCGGTCGGTCTCGGCCTGGCGGTTGCCCGACAGCTCGCCCTGTTGATGGACGGCGATCTCGTCTACCGACGGCGTCTGGGTTGGACCCGCTTCGAGCTGACGCTTCCGATATCGCCACAGCTGGTGGCGACGCCGGTCCGCTGAGTCGGCCGAGCCTCGATCCCGGCAAGAAGCCATTCTGCAATCATGCTGCCCGTCGAGGAGGACGCATGTCACAGATCGAAGAGGTTCAACTCCCCGGTATCGGCGTCAGGTACGACTTCATCACCGTCGAGGGCCAACGTGTCGGAGTAGTGCATCATCGGGGTGGTCGACGCGAGGTGTTCATCTCTCCCCGCGACGATCCCGACACCGCCCAGCTCACGATCGAGCTGAACGACGACGATGCCCACACGTTTGCCGAGGTGCTCGGCGTGTCCCCCGTGATCGAGGCGATGTCACAGGTGCAACAGGTCGAAGGCCTGGCCATGGACTGGCTCCCGATCAACGCCGGGTCGCCCTATGTGGGCAAGACAGTAGGCGACGGAAGGATCCGGACCCGCACCGGGGTATCGGTGGTGGCCGTCATACGGGGGACCGAGCACGTGCCATCGCCCGGGCCCGAATTCGTCTTTCGGGCCGGCGACACCGTGGTGGTCGTGGGCAAGACCGAGGGGATCGAAGCGGTCAAGTCCATCCTCACCGACGGCTGAGGTGAGCCCGACCGCACTTCTCTTCCTCGAGTTGGGGGGAATCCTTTTCGGACTGGCGGTCCTGGCGCGCTTCGCGGGGCGCTTGGGAATCTCCCCGATTCCCCTGTACCTGCTCGGTGGTCTGGCCTTCGGCGAGGGCGGGCTGGTCCCCGTGTTCACGTCACGAGATTTCATAGAGGTCGGAGCCCAACTCGGCGTCGTGCTCCTTCTCTTCATGCTCGGCATGGAATACAGCGGCGACGAGCTCACGCAGGGGCTGAAGAGTGGGGCAGCGGCAGGGACTGTCGATCTCATCGCCAACTTCGTGCCCGGATTCCTGGCCGGGCTCGTCATCGGGCTCGGCCCCTTGGACTCGCTCTTCCTCGGCGGGATCACCTACATCTCGTCCTCGGGAGTGGTGGCGAAGCTGCTGGCGGACCTCGGCTGGACCGGTAACCGAGAGACCCCGATCGTCCTCTCCATCCTGGTCTTCGAGGACCTGGCCATGGCCATGATCCTCCCTATCCTCGGTGCCGTCGCATTGGGCGGCAGCCTGGCCGGGACGATCGGATCGGTGGTTGCCGCGCTCGCCTTGGTGGGGGTGATCCTCGCCATAGCCTCACGTCATGGCGACCAGCTGAGTCGGGTCGCGTTCTCCGGCACGAACGAGGTCAACCTGCTCACCGTGCTCGGGGTCACTCTGATCGTGGCTGGTCTGGCCGAACAGATCCATATCTCGGCCGCGGTCGGCGCATTCCTGGTCGGCTTGGGGGTGTCCGGCGACGCCGCCAACCGGCTGCGTGGCTTGCTCCTCCCCTTGCGCGACCTATTCGCCGGAATCTTCTTCGTCTTCTTCGGGCTCTCCATCGACCCGACCGCACTGCCCCAAGTCGCCGGCTATGCCATCGCCCTGGCGTTGCTCACCGGCGCCTCCAAGGCGGTCACCGGCTGGTGGGCGGCAAGACGGGCCGGGATTTCGATCAGAGGACGGAGACGCGCTGCCACCATTCTGCTGGCGAGAGGTGAGTTCTCGATCATCATCGCCGGTCTCGGCATCTCCGCCGGAGTCGACGCCAGACTGGGACCGATCGCAGCCGGCTACGTCCTCGTCATGGCTGCCGCCGGGCCGCTCCTGGCCAGGCTGGCCGCACAGCGCACCGCAGCCTGAGCCTCAGACGAAGAGCTGGACGTCGGCGTCGGCGGCGAAGTCGAGGAAGGCGGCCGCTCCGGCGATCTCGCATCCCTTGATCAGATCCTCCTCCTCGACTCCCATGACACCCATCGTGGTCGAGCAGGCGAAGAAGCGGACTCCGAGACCCTGCGACATCTCGATGAACTCGGGTACGGTCGGCATCTTGGCGTCCGACATCCATTTCTTCATCATCTTGGTCGCCGCTGCCGTCGCCCCGGGCAGGGCACCGAGCAGATTCGGCATCTGGATCGGGCCCGCCGGATTGGCCAGGGAGGCCACCTTCAGCTTCTCGAGTCGGTCCTGGTGGATGATGTCGAGGCCGAAGAAGGTGAAGTAGACGCCCGCCTCCCAACCGAGGCTGGCCGCGGTGGTGGCCAGGATCAAGGGCGGGTACGCCTGATCCAGGGTCCCCTTCGACGCCACCAAGGCGATTCGCCGACGTCTCGCCGCTTGATTCCCTGAGCTCCCGGCTCCGGATCTCTCCAAGGTGTCGGTCATGACCGGCTCGCCTTCTCGATCCAGAACACCTGATCGTCCTCACGCCGCTCGGCGGCAAGAAGGATGTCCCCGGTCTGGCGCGCCAGCGCAGGGATGTCCTCCAAAGACCCCGGGTCGGTGGTGAAGAGGCGCAGGACCTGGCCCGGCGACAGCTGAGTCAGTGCAAGCGATGCCCGGTACACGGGGAGCGGGCATAGCAGCCCCCTTGCGTCGAGCTCGACGTCGACTCGCTCGTCGTCGACCGCTGGTGTGAACTTTGTTGTCATCTGCTTCTCCTTGTCTGTCGTGGGTGTGGTTGGAACGGGCACAAAAAAAACCCGCATCCGTCGGCCGGTGCGGGTTATGTCTCGGATGAGGCTTTCAGGACATGACTACCCACACGGCGCGGCCGCACCACTACAAGCGCAGACCGGGTGTGTGAGGTGGCAAGTCATGTCAGGGTGATGCTAGGTGCGAGGCACCGCCTGTCAAAAGGGAAATCGGATTTGCGAGGCCAGTGGAGATGGGAGGAGGAGAAGGAGAACCGCTTCCTGGAAGCGGAACAGTCTCCACTGGCCATCGCAAAATCGACACGAACCGATGCTTTGTGCATCGATTCACAAGATACAAGAGATTCGAGACAACCTTTATTCCGGGACACGCCATCTCTGCGCCCGCAGTGGGGAATACCGCCGAAGGCGGAGAGGGGGGCTCCGGGCCAGGTGTCGCTTCGCTCCTCGGGAGGAGACTTTCAGTTGCTGAAGGTGACCGAGAAGGCAGGGGCCCATCTGGAGACGACACGGCCGTAATTCTCGCCGGCGGCCATCATGTCACCGTCGGACAAGGCCTGCAACGACCGGCGCAGCAACTCGACAGAGTCGTCGAAGACGAGATCCTGCGGGTCGAAGAGCTCGGAAACGTCGCCATAGTCCAGCTCGAGCATCGAACCCGGCGTGAAGTCCTCGATCCAGTCCAAGAGCTGGGCCAGCTCCTCGGCCGGCCCCTGGAACACCTCGAGACCCCGAAGCACACCAACGGCATGCTCGACCCGCTGCTTCCCGACCTCGAGATCCACTCTCAGCCTGAGACGCGGCGACCCGTCGACCTCGTAGATCTCGCGGTCCTCGGGCTGGAAGGCCGTGAACCAACGCACCGGCACGTGCCAGGCGGAGGTGAGGACATGGGAGCGCCGGTCCGGATACTCTCGATGGTATTGGCGCAGCTCGTGGTCGGCGGCCCTGGCCGCGGCCTCAGGGATCAGACCCGCGCCCAGACCCCGGAACGCATTGGCAAACGCAATCGTCGACTCCAGCACGCGCAGCCTCAGGTTGCGGGGGCAGATCATGCGGACTCCGTTCCAATCCACCACCCAGTCGCCCTCGCCGACCGATTCCGAGAGCAACCCGTAGCTGCGGACGAACCCGGGCACCGGGTCCCCGGAGTTGGGCACATCGGGTGAGTAGACCCTGAGGTACGCCGTCTTGGTCATCGCTTCATCCTGGCATAGGACGACGACAACTTCACCGTCCTCATCGCCGATGCGAGGTGCGCGGGTAGTATCGCAACAGGAGTGATATCCGCCTTTGAGAAGGAGGACCTGCCTTGGTCGTATTCGATGAGGTAGCCCGCGAGGGACATGAGCAAATCCTCTACGGCTTCGACAAGGTATCCGGCCTCAAGGCGATAATCGCCATTCACTCCACGGCCCTCGGTCCCGCCCTCGGCGGGACTCGATTTTTTCCGTACCAAACCGAGGAAGAGGCGCTCGAGGACGTGCTCCGGCTCTCGAAGGGCATGACCTACAAGGCGGCCGCCGCCAGTCTCGACCTCGGCGGGGGCAAGGCCGTCATCATCGGCGACCCGAGGACCGACAAGAGCGAGCGTCTGCTCCGGGCCTACGGACGGATCGTCGACTCGCTCCGAGGCCGATACATCACCGCCGAGGACGTCGGCACCACGACTCGTGACGTCGACCTGATCCGTCGTGAGACCCGATGGGCGCTGGGAAGTTCTGTCGCCGAGGGCGGGGCCGGCGACCCATCTCCGGTGACCGCACGGGGGCTGTTCAACGCGGCACGCGCCGTGGCCGAGTTCAAATGGGCCGACCCCGATCTCGCCGGACGTCGCTTCGCCGTGCAAGGTGTGGGCAAGGTCGGCTCCGCCTTCGTCCAGCTCCTGGTGGAAGCACGCGCCGAAGTGATCGTGTCCGATGCCTACGACACGGCGATCCAGGCTGCGGTCGAGAACTACGGAGTCAAGGGCGTCGACGCCGACGAGATCCACACCGTCGACTGCGACTTCTACTCCCCGTGCGCGCTCGGCGCCGGGCTCAACGTGCGAACCATCCCCGAGCTCAATTGCCAGGCGATCGTGGGCAGCGCCAACAACCAACTCGCCTCCGACGAGGACGCCGACCGCATCGCAGATCGGGGCATCGTCTACGCCCCCGACTTCGTGGTCAACGCCGGGGGCCTGATCAACGTTTACGACGAGCTGCTCGGCTATTCGAAGATACGGGCGCTTCATCGGGTGGACGCGATATTCGACGCAACCAAGACCATCCTCGAGATGTCGAAGCGTGAGGGGATCAACCCCAACGCTGCTGCGGTGATAGTGGCCGAGAACAGGATTCGGGAAATAGGAGACCTGCGGCGGTTTCGCCGGAGCGGGGACGATCGGAATTGAGCAGGCCCACCTACGGCATGGACTTCGACCGCAACTTGCATCATGGCGATCTGGGGCTGAGCGATGCCCAGGTCGTCGACATGTACCGGCTGATGCTCATGGCAAGGCGGATAGATGACCGCATGTTCGCCCTGCAACGTCAGGGCAGGGCCCCTTTCGTGGTCGGCTCCTCCGGGCACGAGGCGGTGCAAGTGGCGTCTGCGTTCGCCTTGGACCGGGACAAGGATTGGGTGCTCCCCTATTACCGCGACATGGGGGTGGCGCTGGCCTGGGGATTCTCCCCCGAGCAGATCTTCCTCAGCGCCTTCGCCAAGAAGACCGATCCGATGTCGGGCGGCCGCCAGCTACCGGGCCATTGGTCGAATCCTGATCTCAGAGTCCTGACTCAATCGTCTGTCATCGGAACCCAATACCCGCATGCGGTCGGCATCGCCCAGGCGATCGTGACCCGAGGCGAGGACGCCGTGGTCACCGTGTACGGAGGAGAGGGCTCCACGTCGGAGGGAGACTGGCACGAGGCAATGAACTGGGCAGGCATCCGCCGGCTCCCGATCGTGTTCGTCATCGAGAACAATAACTACGCCATCTCGGTGCCCATCGATGAGCAGGTGGCCGGCAGCATCGCCGCCCGGGCGACCAGCTACGGGTTCCCAGGAGTCAGTGTTGACGGCAATCGGACCCTCCGGGTGTTCAAGGCGATGAAAGAGGCCGTGGCCAGGGCGAGGTCCGGCGAGGGGCCGACCCTGATCGAGGCTGAGACCTACCGCTACTACGCCCACACCTCAGACGACAACGACACCCTCTACCGCACCCGGGAAGAGGTGGAGACCTGGCGGAAGCGTGACCCCGTGGCCAGGGTGCGCCAGTACCTGATCGAGAACAGGTTGCTCACCGAGGCCGAGGAGGACGCACTCGACACCGAGGTGGTGAGTCTGCTGGCCGAGTCGGTGGAGCGCGCCGAAGCCGCACCCATCCCCGACGATGCGACGTCGAGGGTCTATGCCAGGGTGATCGAGCTCGGCCCCGCCGCCACCGAGCCGGAGCCGGAGCCGACCGGGGAGTCGGTCAATCTCATCACCGCCATCAACAAGGCCCTGCACGAGATCTTCGAGGCACACGATGACGTGGTCCTCTTCGGCGAGGACGTGGCCCGACGAAAGGGCGGTGTGTTCAAGGCCACCCAGGACCTGACCGAGCGCTTCGGGGCCAACCGATGCTTCAACACCCCCATTGCCGAGTCCTCGATCATCGGGGCCGCCATCGGCATGGCGGCTGCCGGGTTCAAGGCGATCCCTGAGATCCAGTTCGCCGACTACATCCACCCCGCCTTCGACCAGCTCGTCTCCGAGGCAGCCCGGATCAGCTACCGCTCCAACGGCAGCTGGAACCTGCCGATGGTGGTGCGGGCCCCATACGGTGCCGGGATCCACGGCGCCCTCTACCACTCGCAGTCGATCGAGTCGTTCTATGCCCATGTGCCGGGGCTGAAGGTCGTTGTCCCCTCGACACCGGCCGACGTCAAAGGGCTCCTGTTCACGGCGGTCGAGGACCCGGACCCGGTGATGTTCCTCGAGCCGAAGAAGCTCTACCGGCTGGCCAAGGGGCCCTATCCGCCGGGAGAGCACCGGGTGCCGTTGGGCCGGGCCGCGATACGGCATCCAGGGTCGGACCTGACCATCATCGTCTACGGGGCGATGGCACATTTCGCCATGGAGGCGGTTCCCGTCCTCGAGGAGCTGGGGATCAGCCCCGAGGTCATCGACCTGCGCAGCCTGAAGCCTCTCGACTGGCCGACGATCGAGGAGTCGATCAAGAAGACCTCCCGGGCGCTCATCGTCCACGAGGACAACGAGTTCGTCGGCTATGGCGCCGAGATCGCAGCCCAGATCGCCGACAAGACCTTCGAATGGCTCGACGCCCCGGTCCGCCGCTACGCCCTTCCCGACGTCCCGATCATGCCCTACGCCGGGGCGCTGGAGAACGACCTCTACCCCACACCCGAGGGCATCGTCCTCAAAGCCCAGGAGTTGGCCAAGTACTGAGCCTGCATGGCAGGCTCGTTCGACAATAGGCATTTCGTCGAGACCTATGGTCTCGGGGAAATGTCGCTCCTAGGCCATCTCTCCCGCATAGCCGGTCAGGCCTTCGTCGAGCTCGGGCTGCCCGCGGAGCTGGGAGTGGCGGGCCAGTCACAAAGACCGGAGTTGGCCCAGTTCCAGGTCAACGGGGCGATGTCCGCGGCCAAGGCGGCGGGAAGGCCGCCACGTGAGATCGCCGAACAGGTGGCGAAGGCCATCTCGGCCCATCCCGACATCGCCAAGGTCGAGGTGGCGGGTCCCGGGTTCATCAACCTCGACCTCACCGATGAGGCGATCGCCCGCTTCGCTGCCGGGAGCGCCGCCGACCCTCGTCTCGGCTTCCCGGTGACCGCCGAGCCGGAGAACGTGATCGTCGACTACGCCGGTCCCAACGTGGCCAAGGCGATGCATGTCGGGCATCTCAGGGCCACGATCATCGGCGACTCGTTGGCCCGTCTCTTCACCTTCGCCGGGCACAAGGTGACCCGGGACCCACATTTCGGCGACTGGGGCTTTCAGATGGGGCTGCTCATCGCGTTCATCGAAAGCGAACAGCCCGATCTCCCCTACTTCGACCCGGCAGCCGACGCCTACCCGACCGAGTCGCCGGTCACCCTGGACGACCTGCAGCGGATTTATCCCCAGGCATCCGATCGGGCTCGCTCCGACGATGACTTCGCCGATCTCGCCCGCCGGGCCACGGTGCGCCTCCAGCAGGGAGACCCCGGATACCTCGCCCTGTGGCGGCACATGAAAGGGGTCTCCGCAGCCTCGCAACGGGAGGACTTCGGGACACTCGGGGTCAACTTCGATCTTTGGTACGGAGAGTCCGATGTCCGTGACCGCATTGCCCCTCTCGTCGCCGATCTCCGGCGGTCGGGCGTCGCCGAGGAGTCACAGGGCGCCCTGGTGGTGCGGATCGAAGAGGACGACGACAAGCGCGAGCTGCCGCCCCTCATCCTCGAGTCTTCGGCGGGGGGGTACCTCTACAGCACTACCGACCTGGCAACGATCCAGATGCGGGTCGAGGAGCTCCACGCCGACCTGGTTCTCTACGTCGTCGACAAGAGGCAATCCGACCATTTCGTTCAACTGTTCCGGGCGGCGAGAAAAGCAGGGCTCGTCCCGGCGGAAACCCGCCTGGAGCACATCTGGTTCGGGACCATGAACGGGCCGGACGGAAAGCCGTTCAAGACGAGAGAGGGTGGCGTGGTCCGTCTCGGCGACGTCATCGAGATGCTGACACAAGCAGCACGGCGAAGACTCGACGAGGCCCATCTCGCCGCGGAGTACCCCGACGAGGAGAGGGAGCGGATCGCCGCCCTGGTGGGTGTCGCCGCCCTCAAGTTCGGTGATCTGATCAACAATCGGGCCTCGGACTACGTATTCGACATCGACCGGTTCAGCTCATTCGAGGGCAAGACGGGCCCCTACCTCCTGTACGCCGCGGTGAGGGTCAAGTCGATCCTGAGGCGGGCCGACGAGCAAGAGCTGCAGGGGGGCGATCTGATCCCGCCCACCGGCGATGCGGAGAGGGAGTTGATGCTCGAACTTCTCCACCTGCCCGAGGTCATCGAACGGGCGATGACATCTCGCGCCCCGAACCACGTCGCCGACTACGCCTCGGCCGTCGCCGGGCGGTTCAACCGGTTCTACGACGTTTGCCACATCCTCTCCGAGTCGGACCCCGCCCGGCAGACATCGTGGCTCACCCTGGCCACCTGGACGCTGGCCACGCTCGAGCGGCTGCTTCAACTCCTCGGCATCGAGACACCCGACAGGATGTGACGATGACGTTCGTCATCCGCCCCGCCCGGGCCGAGGACGTCCCATCGATAACAACATGGACCCGCGACACGTTCTCATGGGGTGACTACGTCTCGGATGCGCTCCCACTCTGGTTGGAGGACGAAGAGGCGCTGACCATGGTCTGCGTCTACGACGACGACATCCCCGTCGCCGTGTCCCGCGCACAACTCCTTTCGCCAACCGAAGCCTGGTTGAGCGCGGCCCGGGTCCATCCCGACCATCGCCGTTCCGGCATGGGTATGGCCATGAATGACTTCGGCATGACATGGGCCAGGGGCCACGGCGCCAGAGTGGCTCGGCTGGCTATCGAGGAGGGCAACGAGCCGGCGCGCTCCCAGGTGCTCAAAGCCGGATACCGAATGACCGGCCGCTGGTTGTTCGCCACCGCCGGCGTCGGCTCCGGCCAGCCCCTCGGCCCGGGACAGCGTCTGCAGGCGGCGACCGCCATCGACGCCGATGCGGCGTGGGTGTTCTGGTCGCAAAGTGAATTGGCCCAGGCGGGTCGGGAACTGATCGCCGATGGCTGGCGGTGGCGAAAGGCGACCCGAGGAGATCTTCAGCGGGCGGTGGACGACCACGACTTGCACCAGAGCCCGGGTGGTTGGGTCATCACCAGGAAGTCTGAGCAGGTCGTCTTCGTGCCGTGGGTCGCAACCACCTCCACCGACGCTCCGTTGCTCGTCCTGGGTCTCCGGGATTTGCTGCGCCATGACGGAGAGGGCATCGAAATGATGATCCCGGAGCTGCCGTGGGTCGTGGAGGCATTGCAGCGCGAAGGGTTCGAGCTGCGCCCGGTTTTTATCTTCTCCAAAGCGCTCTGATCAGCTGATCATCGCCATGGTGGCGACCGCCCAGACGACGAACATGATCGGAACATCGGCGCGTTCGAGCCACGTCGGGCCATTTGGGTACCACAGGGCCAGGAGTGACAGCGGCACGCCGATCAAAGGCATCACTGTGAGGCCGGCAATACCGGCCGCCCTCACTCCTTCGGCGCCTTTCACCACGGGAGCGGGGAGACCTTCGAGCAGGCCATCGACGAGCCCATAGGCGAACAGAGCCAGCAGGCCGACGAGGAGCACCGCAATCGCGCGCCCGATCCCGACTTCCCACAGCTTGAACCCGACCAGGCGGCGTCCCCTGCCGAGCGGGCCTTCGGAAGCGACGCCCAGGCAAAAGAGACCGATCACAGCGAGGACCATGGCGGAGGCCAGCATGGCGCCGGTCGACAGTTCCTGTGTCACGTTGACCAGCCCGAAGCCCGCCAACAGAACCGATATCGAGAGCCCGACCAGGAGACTCCCCATGACCATCAAGCCCACGTCGAACATGGTCCCCAGGGCCCCATAGGCCAATATTGCGTAGCGCTTCAACATCTCACGGGTATCGACCCGTGCCATTCCATCGGTCAACTCGGCTCCTCGACGGCGAGGACGTTACCGATCGTGCCCCTGGCCGTGACGGCTTGGAGGTACCACTCGATCGGATGCGCGATCACGTACTCATCGCCCAGGGCCGATCGAAGCTGCATCTCGCATCCCGGGTTGGCCGATGCCACCCGGGAAACGCCCGTGGCGCGGACCTGATCCCCCTTTTGCCTGCCCAGCTCCTGGGATGCCTCGGGTTGGAGCACCGTGTAGAGGCCGGCGGCTCCACAGCACATCCCTGCCGGGTCGATCTCGACCACCTCGTAGCCACCGGCTTCGAGGATGAGCCGGGGCTCGGCCGTCACTCGCTGGGCATGGCGGAGGTGGCAGGGGTCCTGGATCGCCACCCTGCCGCCTCGGCCGGCGACCCTGGGGAGAAGACCGGCCTCTATTGCCCGGGCCACCGCCACCGTCACGTCGAGTGTGTCGGCACCCACCGCCCCACCATGGTCCGCCCAATGACCGTAATCCCGAACATGGGCCGAGCATCCGGCCGAAGTGACGACGACCTGGTCGTATCCGGCGAAGACGCGGGCATTCCGCGCCGCCAGGACATGGGCCTCATCTGCCTTGCCGTCGTGGGCAGCGAGAGCGCCACAACAGGTTTGCGCCTCCGGCACCTCGACCCGATATCCCGCCATCTCCAGCAGCTCGATGGCGGCATGGTTCACCGGGCGGAACCATTGATCCTGGATGCATCCGGCGAGAAGGCCCACCGTTCCCGAAGCGCCTGATCCCCCCTCGTGGCCGACGGTTGGCCCCGGTCTGCCCCTCAGCCTGCGCATCCCCCCAGACAATCTCCGCAACCGCGATGGGGCGAGCGCGGTCAGGCGCGTGCTTTGGGCCAGACCGAGCGCCGCACTGCCCGCGCGCAAGGCCCGCCTCGAGCCGAGGACCGGGCCGAGGAGAAACGATCGGAATCGGTGGCTGAGCGACGGGCGCTGGGCGACGATCTCCGCCCTGGTCCCTTCCAGGGCGCGCCCGTAGGGGACCATTCCCGGGCACACTGGCTCACAGGCACGGCAACCCAGACAGAAGTCGATGATGCCCTCGAAGGCTTGATCCACCTCGAAGACGCCCTCGTGCACCGCCTTCATCGCATGAAGACGGCCCCGCGGTGAGGCCGTCTCCCTGCCCGTGAGCCGGAACGTGGGGCAGACAGGAAGACAGAGCCCGCACTGGACACAAGCATTCAGCTCATCCGTCGTCGGGTGCTCGGCGGTGACCCAACCCATCACACCCCTCCGGGAAGCCGGCCGGGGTTGATGATCCGGCCCGGATCGAATTGGGCGATGATCCGCCGCTGGATGTCCAGTCCCGGTGGGGGAGCACCCCAGGGATCGAGCCCGTCTTCTTCACCGGGCGCATCGACCACCACGAGCGCACCACCGTTAGCCTCGGCCCAGCCCCGAAGCTCGAGGGCCCCGTCGGACTGCTCCGAGGCGGCCCTGATCTCACCGACGCCATGGACTGCCAGGTAACGCCACTGCTCCGGGAGACGGGCGACGGCGGCGGCGGTCAGCGCCGGAGGCATTCGAAGCGACCACTTGAACGGACCTTCCGGGTCGGAGGGCCAGTGATGGCCGTCGACCATGTCGCCGCCGAGACGCGCGCTGGTGGCGGCGACCTCCTCAGGAGTTCCCCACAGAAAGACACGGCTCATCCCGTTCTCCTCGAGGACTGCGAGCGGACGGGTCACTTGTCTCGTCGCCTCCAGGTCGTCGATGGTGACCGTGGCCGATGCGGGCGGGGTCGACCACAGCTTGAGGCAGACGCTGACAATCACCCCGAGCGACCCGAACGCCCCCACCACCAGACGGGGCAGGTCGTAGCCGCTGACGTTCTTGACCACCCGGCCCCCACCGCGGACGATCCTGCCGTCACCGGTGACCAGGGTCACCTCGAGCATCCGCTCCCGGGTCCCGAGGAGACGACCCCGGCGCAATGACGAGATGCCGGCAGCGATCACCCCGCCCACCGTCGACCGGCCCGGGACCTCGGGCAAGATCGCGGTCTGCGACCTCCCGGCGAGAGTCCCCTCCAACTCGGCGATCGGCGTCCCGGCTCCCAGCGT
>JBOGEU010000249.1:0-4616 GCA_050741995.1 Acidimicrobiia bacterium
GCCGTACGTCGAGAAGGCCAAGGAGCAGGGCTCCGAGCTGGCCGAGAAGGCACAGCCGTACGTCGAGAAGGCGAAAGAGCAGGGCTCCGGGCTGGTAGACAAGACAAAGGACTTCGCCCAGGACGCGGCGGACAGGGCCGGGTCCAAGATCGAAGAGATGAGGGGCGCTTCGTCGGACGTGGCCGACAAGGCCGAATCGGCCATGGGCGATGTCAAAGAGACCGCCTCCGATGCCGGGCAAGCCGCCAAAGAGGCGGTCGCCGATGCAGCGGATACAGTGGAGGACGCAGCGAGCGAGGCGAAGGACAAACTCGACAATTGACCCCCGGGGCCGCCCCCGATCCACCATCATCTGCACCGATCCATGAAACGCGCCTCCACACGACTCAGTCGCATCCCCCCGTCGGCAACACTCGGGATAAGCGCTCGTGCCCGTGAGCTCAAAGAAGCGGGCATCGACGTCATCTCCTTCGGGGCGGGCGAGCCCGACTTCGCCACTCCCGAGCACGTGGTGGCGGCCGCAGCCCGCGCCACCCACGACCCCGAAACCCACAAGTACACGGCCTCGGCCGGCCTGAGGCCGCTGCGCGAGGCCATCGCCGAGGACGTCGGCAGGTACTCCGGCGTGGAGGTCGATTGGTCCGAGGTCATGGTCACCAATGGCGCCAAGCAAGCCGTTTTCCAGGCCTTCGCCGCCCTGATCGACCCCGGTGACGAAGTGCTGCTCCCCTCACCGCACTGGGTCACCTACCCGGCGGGGATCGACCTCGCCGGGGGTGTGACGGTGTCGGTGCCCACCCGGATGGAAGACGAGTTCAAAGTGACCGTGGAGAGCCTGGAGCGGGCGAAGACCGATCGCACGCGCCTGCTGGTGTTCGTCTCCCCTTCGAACCCCACCGGGACCGTCTACTCGGCGGAGGAGGCCCGGGCCATCGGAGAGTGGGCCCTCGCCAACGACGTGTGGGTCCTGGCCGACGAGATCTACCAGCGGCTCACCTACTTCACCGATGTCGCACCTTCGATCGCGGCCGTCACCCCTCGTCTCGAGAATTGGGTCCTCGTCAACGGCGTCGCCAAGAGCTATTCGATGACCGGCTGGCGGGTGGGGTGGATGGTCGGCCCCGCCGACATCATCGAGACGGCGAACAACCATCAATCACACGCCACCGGCAACGTCGCCAATGTCGCCCAACACGCGGCATTGGCTGCCCTGCGCGGGCCCCAGGACACGGTTGAGGAGATGCGCCAGGCATTCAACAGCAGGCGAAAGCTGATGTACTCGATGGTGAGCGACATCCCCGGCGTCCGGTGCGTGGAGCCGCAGGGGGCCTTCTATGTCTTCCCCGATGTGACCGACGCCCTGCAGGGCCGCTGGGAGTCGACTTCCGAGTTGGCCACCGTCATCCTCGAAGAGGCCGGAGTGGCCCTGGTCCCCGGGGAGTCGTTCGGCACCCCCGGCCACCTCCGGCTGTCCTATGCCACCGGGGAGAGCGAGATCGAGCGTGGAGTCGAGCGCATCAAGGCCCTTCTGGCCTGATGTTCTAGCCCTCCACAACCCGGTTTACACTCGCTCTCGATGCAAGGCACCAAAGCACGGGCAATGATGCTCGTCGAGCCACGCCATTTCTCCCTCACCGAGCTGGCCGCGCAGCCCGCTTTGGAAGGCGGCTGGCTGGCCGTGGAGGCGACCGGCATCTCCGGCGCCGACGTCCAGGTATGGAAGGGCGACAGACGTGACGTCGTCTACCCGCTGATACCGGGACATGAGGTCGTGGGCCGGATCGCCGGCGCCGCGCCGTCGATCCCGTACCCGGTGGGCACCCGCGTGGCGGTGGAGCCGAGAATCCATTGCGGCGAATGCCGCCGCTGCAAGCTCGGGCTGGCGACGTGTGGGAGACGCCGCCCATCGAACTCCTACGGATTCATCCCCTCGATGGAGCCACCGGGGCTCTGGGGAGGTCTGGCCGAGTACCTCTACCTCGACCCGGCGGCCCGTCTCCATCCTCTCACCGACGACGTGCCGGCCGAGGTCGGGACCTTCGTCCATCCGTTGGCAGCCGGGCACACCTGGGCGGTCGAGCTCCCGTCGCTGCAACTCGGAGAGAACGTCCTCATCCTCGGTCCCGGGCCCCGCGGCCTGGCCTGCCTCATCGCGGCCAAGGCCTCCGGCGCCGGGTGGGTGGGGGTCACCGGGCTCTCCCACGATCGGGACCGTCTCGAGCTCGCCAAGCGTCTCGGCGCCGACCTGGCCATCGACTCCGAGCATGAAGACGTGGGAGGGGCGATTGCCGAGGCCATAGGGCAGCGCCCCGACATCGTCGTCGACGTCACCTCCGACGACCCCGAGGCGTTGTTCACCGCCCTCGACCTGGTCAGGAGCGGAGGCCGTGTGATCCTTGCCTCGACCAAGGGCAACCGGGCGTTCCATTTCATCAGCGACGTCCTCGTCGCCAAGCAGCTCACGATTCGCGGCGCCATGGGGGCGACCACCGTCGGCTATCAGTGGGCCACACGGCAGATCGAGACCGATCCGCGCATCGACGATCTGGTCTCCCATCAGTTCCCTCTGTCCGAGTCTTCGCGGGCGCTGCAGGCCGCCGCCGGCCTCCTCGGCCGCGAGGAGCTGATCTCCGTAGCCGTCACATTCTGAGATGACCGGGGTGCGGACTGGCCTTGGCCGGTGGTCCGTCGGCTCCTGGGTCCTCTACGACCTCGCCAACACCATCTTCGCCCTCGGTGTCATCGGGCTCTACTTCCCCGACTGGCTGAAATCGGTCGGTCAGCGTGACAGCGCCCTGGCCCTCGTCGAGTCGGCTGCCGGCGCCCTGGTGATCTTCCTCGCCCCGTGGGCGGGGGCACGCAGCGATGTGAGAGGCACCCGGATCCCGACTCTGATCGTCACCACCTTCATCGCCGTGGCCGCCACGGCGACCCTCGCCACCGGCCCCGTCCTGTTGTCGCTGGTCGTGCTGGGCCTGGCGCTGATCGCGTTCAACGTGGGATCGGTGGTCTACGACGCCCTCTTGGTCGACGTCAGCACCCCGGCCACCCGTGGCCGGGTTTCGGGCCTGGGGGTCGGTGTCGGCTACATCGGGTCTTTCGTCGGCCTCGGGCTCGGAGTCCTGACACTCGATGTCCTCGGCTGGTCCTATGCCGCGACATTCAGGGTCCTCGCCGTCGCCTTCCTGGTCCTGGCCCTTCCCGCGTTCTTCTTCATCGTGGAACGGGACGGGCACGACGAGGCGCCGTTGCCCGGGTTACGTGATGTTGCGAGGAGACTGGCCTCCTCGTGGCGCATGGCCTCCACCTACGACGGGGTGGTGCGATTCCTGGTCGGGCGGTTTCTCTACACCGACGCCATCAACACCCTCATCGGGGGATTCCTCACCATCTTCGTCATCGAGGAGCTGGGGCTGGACCGTCAGTTCATGACGACGTTGCTCGGAGTGGCGATCACCGGGGCCATCTTCGGCGCCCTGGGGGCGGGCAGGCTGGTGGAGCGCATCGGACCGCTGCGCGTCCTGCGCTACGTCCTGCTGATGTGGATGGCGGCCATCGGATCGGGGGTGGCGGCCGCCGTGACCGGTCAGACCGATCTGGCCTGGGTCATCGGCCCCGTCGGCGGGCTGGCGCTCGGGGCGACATGGACCGCCGACCGTGTCGTCATGACCCGGATCTCACCACCCCGCCATCTCGGGGAGCTCTACGGGCTCTATGCCACGGTGGGGAGGTTCGCCACGATCCTCGGGCCACTGACCTGGGCCTTGATCGTCGACGTCCTCGGCCTGGGGAGGAACATGGCGATGGTCGCCTTGATCGGCTTCGTGGCCATTGGCTGGTGGATCCTCAGGAGCGTCGACGACTCGGAGCGGTCGTGGCCGAGCGCCGACCTGCCCCTCAATAGAGCCCCTGACGCTCCCCCGATATGAGGTGGTGCTCCACCGCGTAGGGGATTGGAAGGTCTCCCACCTCCTGTGGCCCGCGCACCAGGCGTCTCCCGATCTCGGCGAACCATGTGTCGTTGGCAAAAGCCCAGGGCCAGGCCCTGATCCCTACTCTGGCCCCGACGATCCCGCCCACCATTCCGGCCAATGCGCTTCCGCCGATCTTCGCCGCCTGCTCGATCGGGACATGGGGCCGATCCACGACAGGCGCCGAGAGCAGCAGACCGGCCTTCACCCTGTCCCAGGGACGGGGGTCCCCTGCCCCGGCCACCAGTGACAGGGCTTCGCTACCGTCCACGACCCCGACCAGGTCGAGCAGAGGACGCAGTTCCTCTGCCAGTTCGGCGGCTTCGGGGACGCCGCCGCCACCGCCGCCCAGCTCTTCCGCCGCGGGCCCGATGATCTCGATCATGCCCGCGATCAGGTCCCGCCCCGATTGCCCGAAGCAGGATGCGGCGACCGCCCCGGCCGCCACCACCCCGGCGACGACCGACGAGGCGTCGGCATGAAAGAGCCTGCCCAGCACCAGGGCCTCATGGCGCAACATGTCCGGGTCCCGGCGAAAGGTGACGCCGAGGGGCACCGCCCGCGGTGCCCCGTCCATGGACGGCTCGACCTCGGGGACCGGGACCCCGGCGGCTGCCCGATCCAGCCAAGCGCGGAGATGAGGGG
>JBOGEU010000250.1:0-1789 GCA_050741995.1 Acidimicrobiia bacterium
ATCTTGACCAAGCCGGGGGCGTTGACCGGTCGGGAGTACGATCAGATGAAGACACACGCCGCCATCGGGGAGGAAATCCTCGATCGCATCAGTCTCCTGGCCGAGGTGGCTCCCATCGTCGGGCAGCACCATGAAAGACTCGATGGCTCGGGGTATCCACGCGGCCTCCGGGGTGAGGACATCCTGCTCGAGGCCAGGATTCTCGCCGTGTCCGACACCTTCGACGCGATGACCACGACACGTCCCTACCGGCCGGCCTTGCCTTGGCCTCGGGCGGTGGACGAGATAAGCGCCGGCGCCGGCACTGTATTCGACCCTGAAGTCGTGACCGTCTTCCTCCGATATGTAGAGGGAGAGGAGGCACAATGGATAACGTCAAGCCCCGTCTAACCGAAAACCAAATTGCAGGTCTCACCGACCTCATCGAGGTGTCCCGGTCGAATATGGACCAGATGCTGCGACACCGCCAGGAGGTCATGGAGCGTCTCGCCCCCGGGATGTCGATCCCTGAAGCCGAGCTCAGGGCCCAATCCGAGCAAGGCATGCTCGATCTGGAGGCGGCAGTCGCCGCCGGCGATCTGACCGAGTACCTCGCCAAGCAACGAGAGCAGACGGCGCTGGCGGCCGACCAGGGCCTGTCCTTCCAGGTGATCGGGCGAGCTCTTGTCGAGCTGATCCAACCGGTCGCTGGCGCGATCACCGAGCGTTTCGGAGATGAGCCCGATCGAGTGATGAGGGCGTTGCAAGCCCTGCACGACCTGGAGACGGAGTTCTTGCTCATGGCAGGCGAGGCATATTCCTCGGTCCGCGAGGACAACGTGGAGTCGGAGTTCCAGGCCGTGGTGCGCAGGCTGTCGACACCGGTCATCGAGGTCTGGGACGAGATCCTGGTGATGCCTCTCATCGGTGTCCTCGACACATCGCGAGCCAAGCAGATGATGGAGCAACTCCTGGAGCGCATCGTCGAGGAGCAGGCGAAGTTCATCATCATCGACATCACCGGCGTTCCCACAGTCGACACCGCCGTGGCCGAGCATCTGCTCAAGACCACGAAGGCCGGCCATCTGGTCGGGGCCAGCACACTGCTAGTGGGGATCAGCCCACAGGTGGCCCAGACCCTGGTGCGACTCGGTGTGTCACTGGGCGACGTCGCCACCTTCACCGACCTGCGCTCGGGTCTGGAGCATGCCTTCGATTCCCTCGGTTACGACATCCAGCGCCGGAGGGGCTGACCGTGGCCAAGGTACCCATCCTGTCGCTCGAGGGCTTCCTCGTCGTCTCCATCCAGGAGGATCTGAGTGATATCGAGGCCGAGGATGTGCAGAGGCGGCTGCTGGAACGTGTGACCGGGAGCCGTGCCCGCGGGGTGCTGATCGACGTTTCCGGCATGGACGTCGTCGACTCGTATTTCTGCCGCATACTCCGTGACACCTCTGCCATGGCCTCCCTCATGGGGGCGAGCACCGCCGTGGTGGGGATCGCACCGCCGGTGGCGGTCACCCTCACCGAGCTCGGGCTCGAGCTCGACACTGTCCACACCGACCTCAGCCTCGAGCGCGGCCTCGAGTGGCTCCGGAAAGTTGAGACACATGCCTGAGATCTTGATCTCGGCCAACGACGAGGCCGCAATCGTCACCTCCCGTGGCGCGGTTCGGGAGCTGGCCCGCTCGGTCGGCTTCGGCACGGTCGACCAGACGAGGCTCGCCACGGCCGTCTCGGAGATCGTCCGCAATGTCGTCCTCTACGCCAAACGGGGCCACATCACCTTCGCGGTCAGAGAGTCCTGGTA